>CAUJET010000205.1 GCA_963169665.1 Actinomycetota bacterium
CGACGAGCCGACGTCGGCGCTCGACTTCGACACTCGCGACCTCGTCGGGGAGGTGCTCGCCGCCGCGCCCGTGACCAAGCTCGTCGTCACCCACGATCGGGCCGTCGTCGACTCGGCGCACCGTGTGTTCGAGATGGCGGCCGGGCGCGTGCGCGAGGTCGCGGCATGACGGCGCTGCTCGCCCTCAACGACCTCGGGCAGCTGTTCGGATTGCCGGCCGTGCAGCGCAGCGGCATCGCACTGCTGATCGCGAGCATCGGACTGCCGATCGTCGGCGTGCTGATGATCGGCCTCGACGTCATCCCGGCCCGTTTCGCGGTGATGCACACCGCCCTGCTCGGCATCGCCCTGGGCCTGGTGTTCGACGTCGATCCCACGCTGTCGGCGATCGCGCTGTCAGGCGCGGCGATGATGGCGCTCGCACCGCTCGCCGGTCGGCCCGGTGGGCTGTCGGGGCCGATGGGTCTGCTGATGACGCTGTCGATCGCCGCCGCTCTGCTGGTGCTGTCGATCTCGGGCGTGAACGCCACCGGTGCGTTCGAACTGCTGTGGGGGTCGATTCTCGCGACCCGCCGCATCGACATCGTGCTGCTGTCGATCGTGACGCTCGTCGCGCTCGCGTTCTTCTTCGCCCGCCGCCGTGCGATCGGGTTGCTGCTGTTCGACCGGGAGACTGCGGTGTGCGCCGGCGTCGCCGTCGGCGCGCTCACGACGGCGTGCCTCGGTCTCACCGCTGTGGCGGTCGCTTCGTCGATCCGGCTCACGGGCGCGTTGCTCGTCGACGCCGTGACCCTGCTGCCGGCCGTCGCAGCTCGCAACCTCGCCCGTTCGTTCTCGTCGATGGTGGCGTGGGCGATCGGCGTCGGTGTGGTCGGCAACGGCATCGGCTTCCTGCTCGCGCTGTGGCTCGACCAGCCACCCGGACCCGTGTTGGTGAGCTCGGTCGCCGTGCTCGCGCTGCTGTCGTACCTGCCCGGAAGGCAACGAGGCATCCCCGCCCCGGCGCTCCACTGAGCTCCGGCCCTGCCGGATCAAGGCGGATCCAGACCCATCAGACCCACCGGTCGCCCGAACCGTTCGGGCACCACGAAAGGACCATCCCATGATCAGACTCCGCCGGATCGCGGTGCCGCTGTTGTCGGCGGCCGCACTCGTCCTCGCGTCGTGCGGCGACGACAGCGCCGACTCCGCCGCCACCGAGGCGGCCGCCTCGTCAGGCGCCACCGACGGTCCCAGCGTCGTCGCGTCGACCACGTGGACCGGTGCGCTCGCCGACCTCGCCGGCGCCGGCGAGGTCACGGTCATCGCACCCACGTCGGTGCTGCACCCGCCCGACTACGACCCGAAGCCGTCCGACCTCGCCGCAGCCGCCGACGCCGACCTCGTCGTGTACGCCGAGTTCGAGAGCTTCGCACCGCGACTCACCGAGGCGGCCGGCGGCGACGTGCCCACGTTCGCGATCACGCTCGAGAACACCCCGGCGATGATCGAGAGCGAGGTGATGCGCTTGGCGGAGGAGCTCGGTACCACCGACGTCGCCCGGGCCAACCTCGACGCCTTGCTGCCGAAGTTGGCCGAACTCGGCGCCGATGCTGCGACGTACGCCCCGGCCACCGCACCGGTGATCGTCTCGCAGGTCTTCATGAGCTACTGGGCCGACTGGGCGGGTCTCGCCAGTGCCGGCACGTTCGGGCCTGCGCCGATGTCGGCAGGGGAGCTCGCCGACCTGATGGCGCTCGCCCCGACGATCGTGTTCGACAACCACCACGTGCCTGGCGGCCAGGCCTTCGAGGCCGAGGGCACGCCCCGCATCGAACTCATCAACTACCCCGGTGACGATCTCGACCTGCTCGCGGTGTTCCAGCACAACCACGACCTGATCGTCTCGGCGCTCCAGGGCGAGGTCGTCGCCGACGAGAACGTCGAAGTGCCTGCCGGCGGCGCTCATGGTGACGCCCACGGCGACGCACACGGCGACGCACATGGGGAGAGCGCCACGACCGTCGCCGGCGAGCACGGCCACGGCGACGCACACGGCGAGAGCGCCACGACGGTCGCTGCCGAACACGGCCACGGCGACGCCACCACCGACACCTCTGGTCACGGCGGCTGATCACCCCGTCGACGCCACGTCGGCTCGGCCGACCCACGACCCGCCGAGATGAGAGGTGAGTGCCCGAGCGGCACTCACCTCTCATCGCGTTCGGGCCGACCCAAGCGTCGATGAGAGATCGGGGCGGCACAGCCGCTCATCGCTCATCGCGATTCGGGGTTGACATACATACCGAGTATGCGCGCATACTCGGTATGTATGGCAGTCAGAGAAGGACTCCTGGCGCTGCTCCACGAGGGGCCCCGCTACGGCTATCAACTGAAGACCGAGTTCGAGGCGGCGACGGGCGGTGTCTGGCCGCTCAACGTCGGCCAGGTGTACACCACCCTCGACCGGCTCGAACGTGACGGCCTCGTGGAGGTGCGCGGCATCGAGGGCGAGACGGCCCCGTCGCAGAAGACCTACGCGATCACCGTCGACGGCGTCGCCGCGCTCGGCGAGTGGTGGGAGGCGGTGCCCTCCGACGACCCGCCGCCGCGTGACGAGCTGATGCTCAAGGTGCTGATGGCGATCGAGCGCGGTGACGACCACGCCCTCCGGGTCATCACCCATCAGCGCACCGTGCTGCTCACGCTGCTGCAGGCCAAGCGCAAGGAGCGCCGCACCACCGCCGGCGAGACCCTCGCCGCGCGGTTGGTGACCGATGCGCTGGTCGCCCGCGCCGAGGCCGACCTCCGCTGGCTCGACACCTGTGAGGAACACCTCCAGCATCGCCCCGCACCCGCTGCCGTCACCCACTCGAACACCTCGACCCGAAAGGCCTCACGATGACCACGGACCACACCACTCAGCCGGCCACCGATGCCGCAACCGGGCATGCGGCCGTCGAGTTCTTCGACGTCGTGAAGCGCTTCGGCACGGGCTCCAACGAGGTTCGCGCCCTCAGCGGCGTGTCGCTGCGCATCGAGCCCGGCGAGTTCGTCGCGATCATGGGTCCCAGCGGCTGCGGCAAGAGCACGCTGCTCCACCTCGCCGGTGGTATGGAGGACGCGACCGCCGGCCGCGTGTACGTGGCGGGTCGCGACGTCGCCGACATGAGCATCACCGACCGTGCGGCACTGCGGCGCCGCGAGGTCGGCTACGTGTTCCAACGCCTCAACCTGCTCGCCTCGTTGACCGCGCTCGAGAACGTGTCATTGCCGCTCGAACTGGAGGGCGTCGGAGCGAAGCAGGCCCGTGCACGAGCACGCGAGGCGCTCGCCGCCGTCGGGCTCGACCACCGGCTCGACCGCTACCCGGACGACTTCTCGGGTGGGCAGCAGCAGCGGATCGCGATCGCCCGGGCGATCGTCGGCGAGCGCAGCGTCCTGCTCGCCGACGAACCCACGGGCTCGCTCGACACCGTCACCAGCGACGCCGTGATCGAACTGCTCGCCGGGCTGCCGGCGCAGTTCGGCACCGCGGTCGTGTTGGTCACCCACGAACCGCGCTTCGCCAGCTGGACCGACCGCGTCGTGTTCCTACGCGACGGCCGCATCGTCGACGACACCGCACATCCGGTGGGCGCGGGCGTTGGAGGGTTCCGGTGACCGACGTGCTCGACCGATCCGACCACGACGTCGACCCGCTCGACGAGGCCCCGGTGGCCACGCTGCCCCTGTCGTTGTCCGCACACACCGGCCGGTGGCGCACCGCGGCGCGGCTCGCCCGGCGGGAGATGCGTCGTCGCCCGTGGCGGACAGCGCTGTCGATGCTGCTGATTGCGGTGCCCGTCGCCGCGATGGTGGTGGCGGACGTCGCGTACCGTAGCGATCGTCTCGGGCCCGACCTCGGCATGCGTTTCGGTGCCGCGGACGCCCGTCTCTACGCCGGCGCCGACACCGACGACCAACGTGCGGCCATCGAGGCCCAGTTCCCCGATGGCACCGAGTGGACGTGGTCGGCCTACGCCTACGTGCCGCTCCGGTCGGCCGCCGATCCCGACGAGTTGATCGACACCACCGTCGTCACCCGTGACATGGACGATCCGCTGAACGCCGGGACCGTGCGCGACCTATCGGGCCGATACCCGGCGACGCCCACGGAGGTCGTGCTCGATCGTGAGCTCGCCGACGACTTCGGCGTCGGCATCAGCGACCAGCTCACGTTCGTGCGGCCGGCGCAGACGTTCACCGTCGTCGGCCTCGCCGACATCGGTGGCGACACCGGCTATCCGGCCCTGCTCGCGCCTGGGTTCGACCTGTCGGTGCTGCGGCCCACGGTGATCAGCTACGAGGTGCTCGTCACGCATCCGTCGCTCTCGGCCGAAGCCGCGGCGATCAACGACGGCCTGCCGATCCCGCCGGTCGAGCCGTTCCCGCAGATCGAGGTGCGCTCGGACGATCCAGCCATCGGGTTCGATGGTGTGAGCACCATCGGTTTCGAACTGCGCGGTGGGTACACGCCCGAACCCGAGCCCGGCGTGCTGTTCCTCGGCTGGCTCTTCGGCGTGTTGCTCATGGGTGTGCTCGGGCTCGTCGTCGCCGCCGCCTTCGCGGTCAGCGGCCGCCGCCAGCTCGTCACCATCGGCCAGCTGAGCGCCACCGGCGCCGACCCCGTGCTGTTGCGCCGGTTCCTCGCCCTGCAGGGCACCTGGACGGGTGTCGCCGGCGCCGCCGTCGGCGTGTTCGGCGGGCTGGGCATCGCCCGGGCCTTCGCCGAGCCGATCCGCAACGACGGCCGCATTGCGTGGTCGCCTGCCGACTGGCTGATCATCGCGATGACCGCGGTGGTCGTCGCCACGGTGGCGGCGATCGTGCCGACCCGGTCGATGGCCGGCATGTCGGTGCTGTCGGCCCTCGGTGGTCGACGGCCGGTGCGCCCGGTGCCGCGACGGCAGCTGCCGTTGGGCATCGCCTTCGTGACCGGTGGGCTCGTGGTGATCTTCCTCGCCACCGTCTCGGCCAGCAATGCGAACGACACCGGCGGCGACTTCGTGGTGCCCGGTGTCGCTGCGGCGCTCGCCGGCATGGCGGTGATCACGGGCGTGTGCTGCCTCTGCCCACTGCTCGTCGACCAGATCGCACGGGCCGGCGCCGGCCGTCGCGGTGTGCCGATGCTCGCCGCGCGCAGCCTCGGTCGGCACCGGGCCCGGGCCGCTGCGCTGCTGGCCGCCGTCGTGGCCGTCGGCGCCGTCGGCACCACGGCAGCGGCACTCGGCGAACAGGCCATCCGCGACGAACGTGAGATCGACGAGGGACTCGTGCGCTGGATGCCCGACGTCGTCCTGGTGCGTGCGACCACCACCGACCAGGTCGACTTCGTCTCGGAGCTCGCCGACCCGGACACGGCGGCACCCGGACTCCGCGGTGACGTCGAGGCGATCGTCGGCCCGGTGCGCTGGGCGTCGGCGTCGACCGTCGGCACCGACCTCCGGATGAGCGACGTGTACGTGGCCGACGACGCATTGCTCGAACTGATGGGCCTCACCCCGACGCAGCGCTCGAACGTCGCCGAGCTCGACTCGTTCGTGCTCGTGCCCGATACGACGGCGAGTTCCTGGAGTTCGTACAGCTCGGGCATCGGTCCGAACATCACCGTGCCCGAACCCGACGAGATCGTGATCCCCGGTCTCGCGTTCAACTACTTCACCACGTTCGTGTCACCCGAGTACGTCGCCTCGGCCGGACTCGAGCCGCAGGCGCCCGTGCTGTTCGGTCGCGCCGACCGCGCCCCGACCGAATCGGAGGCCGATGCCGTCACGAACCTCGGCGCCTACGACCGGGAGGCGCAGGTGTTCGCAGGGATGGGTCTGCCCGACACCTTCCTCGAGGTGCACGCCGAGTGCCAGTGCGGCAGCATCGACTGGACCACCTGGGTGCGCCTCGGCACCCTCGGCGGCACGCTGCTGCTGATGACGCTGATCATCACGCTCGGCATGGCGCTGTGGGCGGCCGAGGGTCGCGACGAACGCGACACGCTCGTCGCCATCGGTGCGAGCCCCTCGGTGCTCGCCCGCATCGCCGGCACCAAGGCGTGGGCGCTCGCGTTCGTCGGGATGCTGGCGGCCGTGCCGTTGGGCTTCGGGACGCTCCGGTTGGCCGTCGCGGCGGCGCACCAGCCAGCCACGTTCCCGTGGGTGTTCGTGCTCGTCGCCGTCGTCGGTCTGCCGCTCGCGATCGGCGCCGGCGCCTGGGCGTCGAGTGCGATCGGCCAACGCACGAGTCGCGTGACGGCCTCCACGATGTCGGACTGAGCACGGACGCGCTGGGGGGAACAGCTCGGACTAGCGTCGCCAGACGGTGAGCGAGGACCACGGCCGTCAGGTGCAACGTCAGCTGGCTGTGGCGGCGACCGTGTCGGTCGTCGCCGCTGCCTCCGTGGCGCTCTGGTATCTCGTGTTCGTCCGTACCCGATGGGGGCAGGAGCTCGACGACCTCGCGTTCGAGGGCCGACACGCCGTGTCGGCAGCGACGACACGACGCACCGACCGCATGCTGCACGCGGTGACCGAGAGCTCGCTGTTCCTGCTCGGTGGGGCCGTCGTGCTGCTCGCCCTCGCGCAGCGACGCGTGCGGATGGCCCTGGTGGCCGGCGCCTGCATGGCGTGCGCTGTGCTGACCACCGAGCTCCTGAAGCTGCGGTTGCTCGACCGGCCGTACTTCGGTGGCGTGCAGGGCCCGATGCACAACAGCTACCCGAGCGGGCACGCCACGATCGGCATGGTGCTGGCGCTCGGGCTGGTGATGGTGGCGGCACCGGCGTGGCGCCGCGCGGCCACCGTGTCGGCGGCGGTGCTGGCGACGGCGTTCGGTTCCGCCGTGCTGGCGAGCGGGTGGCATCGTCCGAGCGACTCGCTGGGTGCGGCGGGCGTGGCGCTCGCCTGGTTCGCCGCCGGCCACGCCGTGCTGCTCCGGCTCGACATGCGCCGACCGTCGGCCCGCGGTGCCGCCGATGCTGACGACCGGCCACCGTCGCGCGGCCTGCTCGTCGCCGCTGGCCTGACCGTCGTGGCGTTCCTGGTGTATGCCGCCGCCCGGTCGATCGGCGACGAGGGATTGCACACGGTGCGCTGGGCGGAGCCCTACGTGCTCGCGTGCCTCGTGATCGACGTCGTCGCCGTTGCCGTGGTGTTCGTGTTCGCCGTGCTCACCGGCGAGCGGGCGCGGTGGCGCCGCGACCAGTCGGGACTCGCGGCACCCGAGACGTTCGTGACGCCGACGACCTGACGTCACGAGCGCCGCCGTCGACCTGACGTCACGACTGGTCGCCCGATCCCACGGTCCGTGGCGAGTCGGACGGCTCGTTGACGGCCTCTGAGCAGGGAGATCAGGAACCTCCCCCCGCATCTGGAGGGACACGTGTGAACACTCCGCGCGGCGGTTGGAACTCGCTCCGTGGCGAGCCAGCGTGCGGCGCATGTCGACACCGAATCTCATCGCCGACGACGCGGGCCTCCGAGTGGGTCGCCCCGTCGCCCCCTCGCCGGTCGACACCGACCGACCTGCGAATCGACGGACCCGTCCCGAGTCCCACGACCACCGGGTCGCCCGGCTCGAACAGTTCGATTCGGTCGACCGAACGGCCGGTCGGGCTCGAGCGATGCGGCGGCCGGTCGCGCCGGCACCGACTGCGGTGCTCGCGACGCTCGGCCGACTCTGTCTGCTGACCGCGGCCGTCCTCCCGGCGTTCGCCGCGTCGGTCACCGAGCGCGCCGACGTCGCGGCCGTGTCGACGGCAGCGGCCGTGGCGATCGTGATCGGCGCACTCCGGTGGGCGCCCTCGATCGACGGCGACGGCGCACGTCCGGTGGCAGGTGCAGCGCTGCTGCTGCTCGGCGCCGTGGCGCTCGAACTGTTCGTCCTGGCGTGGGGGCACCCGGGGTGGACATCGGCACTGCTCGGCCCGATCGCGACCGTCGCGATCGTCGCCGGCTATCTCGCCGCGTTCGGGTTCCGGTCGGCCTTCCTGCTGCGGCGGCTCGGGCTGTTGAGCCTCCTGCTGTGGACCCCGGTCGCGATCGCGGCCGAACGGGTGGTCCGCTCGTCGATCGATCCGCTGAGCGACCTGATCTACCGCCGCCTCGCGTCCATCGACGTCGTCGGCGTGTCCGATCGGCCGTGGCGGGTGTTCACCGCGATGACCGACCGGGCGCCGATCATCACGATCGCGGCGGTGGTGATCGGCACGGCGATGTCGCGACGCCGGTTGACCGCTCGTGGCTCGATGGAGATGGCGGTGGCGATCGCGCTCGCGATGGTCGTGCACCACGCGACCGTGCTCACCAGCCCGATCGAACGGTACGAACGCTCGTGGTGGGTCGACCTCGTGACCGGGCCGGGCTACGAACTCGCGCTGGGCGGGCTCGCTGCCGTCGGTGCTGCGGCGGTCGCTCGACGCTCGGCATCTCGCGAGGGACGGGCGCAGAACCCGAGCGTCACCGCAGCCCGTGACCGCGACCCGGTGTTGTTCGCCGTCCTCGCTGCCGACGACGCGCCGATGTCGGTGCGTGCAGCGATCGTCGTCGTGCCGCTCGCGCTGCTCGTGGCCCTGGTGTTCCGGACGGTGGTGTGATGACCGTGCTCGACCCCACCCCGCAGCGCAGTCCTGGAGGCCCCGTCGTCTCGGCCTCGACCGATGCCGTCGTCGACGCGCTGATCGACCTCCCGCTCGCCCCACCAGATGCGACGTACAACCTCCCGCCGGACGACACCGAGATGTGGTCGTACACCGAAGGCCGGGGCGGGCTGTTCCTCGTCTTCTCCGCGTTCAGCAAGATGTGCCTCGGCATCGCGCTCGGCTTCCTGTCGGTGCAGGGGCAGTGGCTGCTGATGCTCATGCCCTTCGCGGTGATGGTGGTGCTCGGGTCGATCATCTCGTTGGTGTGGGCCACGCAGGTGCGCCCCTTCGACCGTGCCGCCCATGATCGTGCAGTGCGACGCGGACCTCGGTCGCCGGGATCGGTCGACGTGTTCATCACCACCTGCGGCGAGGACTCGTTCGTGATCGAGCACACCCTCTGGCGGGCGATGATGCTCGACCATCCCGACGTGCGCGTGTACGTGCTCGACGACAAGGGCAGCGACGAGATCCGCCGCTATGCGGAGATCTGGGGCGCCACGTACTTCCACCGGCCCAACCGCGGATGGATGAAGAAGGCCGGCAACCTGCACCACGCGTACCAGCGCTCCGACGGCGACTACATCGTGGTGCTCGACGCGGATTTCGCAGTGCGCCCCGACTTCCTGCAGCACACGCTGCCGTACTTCGACGACCCGACGATCGGCATCCTGCAGACACCGCAGTTCTTCCGCGTGTCGCGCACCAACTGGGTCGAGCGCGGCGCCGCCGCGCAGCAGGAGCAGTTCTACCGGATCGGCATGCGCGCCCGCGATCGACGCGGCGGCGCGATCTGCGTCGGCACCAACGCGGTGTATCGGCGTTCGGCGCTCGACGAGCGCGGCGGCATGGCGCTGCTCGAGCACTCCGAGGACCTGTTCACCGGCATGAAGGTCATCGACGCCGGCTACCGCGTGACGTACCTGCCGGTCGTGCTCGCCGCAGGTTCGGCGCCCACCACCACCCAGGCGCTCGCATCGCAGCAGTACCGATGGGCGCGCGGCAACTTCGCCCTGTCGAGCACGCCCATGTTCAAGCGACTGCGGCTGTCGCCGATGCAGCGGCTGTCGATCTGGGACGGGTGGATCTTCTACATCACGAGTGCACTGAGCCCGGTGGTAGCGGTGCTGGTGCCGCTGCTCACCCTCGCCGAGGCACCGGAGGCGATCTCGTTCGCACCGGCGCTGTGGCTCGTGCCGTCACTGGTGACCGAATTCGTCCTGCAGCCGCGCTGGCTGATCCTGAGCGACGGTCGCGCCTCTCGCCGGGTCGGTCTCATCTCCCAGATCGCCCACCTCGACGCGCTCCGCGATCACCTCACGGACCGCGAGCAGGAGTGGATCCCCACCGGTGGCATCCAGGCGGGAAAGCACCGACAGGCGACCGACCGCATCCCCGACCTCATCTCGGCGGGTGGGCTGTGCGGCTTCCTCGGCACGCTCGCCCTCGTGGGCATGCGCCTCGCCGACGGCTACCCGCTGGTCGACCTGGCACCGGTGGTCGTGCTCGCCGCGATCGCGCTGCCGACCGCGCTCGCCGTGACTCGCCGACCCGACCGTCGACGGCTGGAACGCCCGCTCAGCGTGGAGCGCGATCAACTCCTCGACACGGTGCGGGCGCTGTCGATCATTCGGGTGCTGTTCTGGCACGCGCTCGGCTTCTGGTGGATCTCGTGGACCTTCGCTGCGATGCCCGCCGTGTTCTACGTCTCCGGCGCCGTGTTCGCGAAGAGCGTGTCGCGCTCGACGCCGTGGCAGGTCGTGCGCAGCCGCCTGCGACGGTTGCTGCCGCCGTACGCGATGTTCGTCGCGATCGGGCTCGGCGCGGTGCTGGTCGCCGATCCGTCCGGGTTCCGGTCGAACCTCGACGACGTCGCCACCTGGATCGTGCCCTACCGCAGCCCCGCGCAACTCCCGTGGGAGGACGGCTGGCTGTCGACGCCCCTGTGGTTCCTCCGGGCGCTCATCCTCGTGCTGCTGATCGTGCCGGTGGCGGCCAAGCTCGCGCCACGGGCATCGCGCGGCGTGTGGGCAGCGATGTGGGTCGCGTCGTTGATCGGCGTCGACGTGGCGCTCGCCCAGCAGTCGACCGAGCTCGGGACGGCCATGTTTCGGGGAGTGGGCGACCTCGTGTGCTTCGGCGGCTTCTTCGCCGTCGGTGCCGCAGTGCACCACAAGCGGTGGGAGATCGCCCGCATCGAACGCGTGCAGTTGCTCGTGGCGTGCGTGGCGGTGACGGCGTTCGCGACCTGGGTCGTGCCGCCGGCCGACATGGTGGTGAACAACTCGAACGTGTCGATGGCATTGGTGGGCATGTGTTGGTTGCTCGTCATCGGGCTGTTCGAGGAGCCGCTGCGCCACTTCGGTTCGATCGCTGCGGTGAGCCGGGTGTTGCGCTGGGTGACCGATCGGTCGATGACCGTCTACCTGTGGCACACGCTCGCGATCTGCGTCGCGTACGCGCTCGTCGGACCGCCGACCGGCCTGACGGGCTCACTGATCTTCAGTGCGGTGTTCGTCGCGCTGCTCATGGCACTCGTGACCGCAGTGCACCCGTTCGAATCGATCGGGACGCGTCGTCCTCGAACGACCGCCGCTGCGCTCGACGGTCGACGGTCGATGCGGATGCGCAGTGCCGTGCTGCTGGCGCCGTGGCTGGTGGTGTTCGCGGTGACGACGTCGCAGCCGTCGCTGTTCCCGACCGCGCTCGACGTCCTCGGGCCGCCGGCGCCGTCGGCACGGCCCGCCGTCGGCACCGCGACGCTGGCCGCTGCGACCGCGGACACGCGTGATCCGACGGGGCCGACACCGACGACCGACGCGGCTGACATGGACGCTGCCGACATGGACACCGCCGACATGGGCGCCGCCGACGCCTGGCTGCTCGCTCACGATGTGCCGACGGCGGTGGTGTACACCCTCGACGGCGCCTCGGGCACGTCGCACGTCGAGGTGCACGGCGACGCGTCCGTGCTCTCGGGCGCCGAACGGTTCGAGGTGCTGAGCATCACCAAGACGATGATCGCCGCGGTCGCACTCCAGCTCGTCGACGACGGGGTGCTCACGCTCGACGAGCCGCTGTCACCGATCGACGGCCTCCCTGTCGAGCTCACCTCGGGCGAGACGCTCCGCAGACTGTTGGCCCATGCGAGCGGCCTCGCCGACTACCGGCTCGCGCCCAGCTACGACTCGCAGGCCGTGATCTCGCCCCTCGACGCGGTGAACAGTGCTTGGCCCGTGAGCGATCCGACCGACTCGACGGCCGACTACGCGGCCACCAACTACTTCGTCGTCGGTCTGCTCATCGAACAGGTGACCGGCGACCCGTTGGCCACCGTGCTCGCCGAGCGGCTGTTCGAGCCGCTCGGGCTCGACGACACGGAACTCGTCGACAACACACGTGACGGATTCGTCGGATATGCGAGCGGTGGCGTGGTGTCGACCCTCGACGATCTGGTGCGTTGGTACGACGCGCTGCTCCGTCGCCGGGTGGTGCTCTCGCCCGCGATGACCGAACAGATGATCTGGGGCGGTCGGCCGTTCGGGCCCAACGGGGGCCTGGGTGCCTGGCGTCTCTGCCCGTGCGGCGATCCCACCGACGAGGCCCCCACGCCGTACGCGTACGTGTTCCACGACGGTGGCGACACCCGCCTGCTGTATCTCCCCGATCGTGACCAGGTGGTGGCCGTGCGCTTCGACGTCCCGTTCTACGGACCGGGCCGGATCGCCGACGATCTCGACGGCTTCCTCTACCCGGCCCTCGACGAGTTCGATGTGGTGGCCACACCTGGTGCTGGATGAGCCGGCGATGAGGCTCGGTCGGTCCCGTTCCCCGCGAGTGCGCACCATCGGCCCGTCCGGGGCGGTGATCGTGATCGTCGGAGTCGCGGCATCGACGGTGCTCGTCACGTTCGGCCGAGGCGGCGGCACCGGCGCGCCGGCGACGGCTGCCGCTCCCGATGCCCAGCGTCCGGTCTCGACGACGTCGGTCACGTCGGTCACGTCGACCACGTCGACCACGTCGACCACGTCGGTCACGTCGACCACGTCGGTCACGTCGACCACGTCGACCACGTCGACCACGGTGTCCCCACCGGTGCTCGTGTGGGCAGACGAGTTCGACGGCGCCGCCGACCAGGTTCCCGATCCCGCGCGGTGGCGGTTCGAGATCGGCGGTCACGGATGGGGCAATGCCCAGCTCGAGTTCACCGACGATGCCCATGCGCGACTCGACGGTCACGGTCACCTGGCGATCACGAGTGAGCCGGTGTTCGGCGCTGGTCTCGAGTGCTGGTACGGGCCCTGCCGCTTCGTGTCGTCGCGGCTCACCACCGACGGCCTGTTCGCGCAGCAGTACGGTCGGATCGAGGTGCGGGCGTCGCTGCCACGTGGCGATGCGACCTGGCCGGCATTCTGGATGCTGGGCGTCGACCGCGCCGAGATCGGCTGGCCGGCGAGCGGTGAGATCGACGTGCTCGAACACGTCGGCCGTCGCGGTGACGAGGTGTACGGGGCCTTGCACGGTCCTGGCTACTCCGGTGGCGACGCGGTCGTGGGCAGCACGATCGTGACGACGTCACCTCGTTCCACGTCTCTGCCGTCGAGTGGACCGCCGACGCCATCGAGTGGTCGGTCGACGGGCACCCCTCTCACCGGGTCGAGCGCGGGGACGTGCCGTCATGGCCCTTCGACCGGCCGTTCCACCTCGTCGTGAACCTCGCGATCGGCGGGACGCTCGGCGGCGATCCGACCGAAGCGGACCTGCAGCCTCACTCGTTCGTGATCGATCACATCCGCGTCTACGACCTCGACTGATCGTCGCGTCCGTCGCTCTCTCAAGGTTCTGTCATCACGTCGACCTCGCGTGGGCGCAGTGTCAACGTTCGTGCAAGGTCACGGCTGCGGCGTCCGTGAACGCGGACGGTCGACGAGTGGACACCTCGATCGGGTGTCGCGCACGGACGCGAGGTTCAGGTCATGACAGGCGAGGCGGGCGGAACGACGGGCAGGCGGCGGGTCGCGGCACTGGTCGGAGCGCTCGCGCTCGTGCTGGGGGCCTGCGGGGGTGACGACGCCGCGCCCGCGGCGACCGAGGCGTCGACACCGACGACCGGCCCGGAACCCGAGCTCGCGACCGCGCCGACGACGTGGGACGACGGCTACGACCACGTGGTGGTGCTGACCGAGAACGCCGTCACGGGCGGTGCCGACGACGAGGTGCAGGAGCCGGTCCTCGACGAACCGAGCTCGGCCGACGAAGCCGAACGGGTCGACGCCGAGGCACCGACGGCAACCTCGACGACCGAGCCCGCGACCACCGCCCCTCACGATGCTGCGCCTCACGACGCGGTACCGCACACGACCTCGATGCCCGAGGTGGCCGACCCGGGTGCGCCGATCGCGTCGCGGCCGGGCAACACCCTGCCCGTGAGCACGGTCGCCCCCGGCACCGTCTCGGCCACGGCCACGGCCATGACGACGACCACGACGACATCGGCGTCGGCGTCGGCGCCGCACAGCGAGGTCGCGAGCCTGGCCCCGGTGCCCGGCCATGCCGAGGGTGGGCTCGGTTCGATCGAGTCGCTCCGGTCGGGCAGCGGCACGGGGGAGCGCGACGTGCTCGTCGTGCGTGCCGACGGCACGAGCGAACACGTGATGATCCCCGACGGCTCGCTGCGGACCACGCTGGTGCGCACCCAGGCCGAGTCGGACCTGCTCGCGATGTTCGCCGATCAGCCCCTCGCCGTGCTCGTGCAGGACGTCGACGGTGTGGCCGGTGCGCCCGGCCGTCGCTATGTACTGATCCCCGGTCAGCTGATCGAGGTGGCGGGCCAGACCCTCGCCACGACGACCACGTCTGCGCCACGCGAGCCGTCGACGGAACCGACCGTTCCCGTGGTGATCGAGCCGACCGAACCTGTGGCCGAACCCGTCGAGGAGACCACCACCACGACCGAACCCGAGGCCGACGAGCCCGAGCGCGCCGGCCCCCCATCGGCCGCGCCGACCGACGAGGAGATCCTCGACGTGATCCTCGACCTGCCCGGCGTGATGTCGGCCGAGATCGTCGCTCCCGGCGTGATCGCCGTCGTCACGAGCGGCGACCGTGACGACCTGCGGCGGGTGCCCGGTGTGGTGTCGGTGGAGGACGACACCCTGTTCGACCTCGCCGACGACCCCGACCAGGGCAAGCAGTGGATGCTCGAGAACACCGGCTCCAGCGCGCAGGCCGGCGGGTGGTCGGGCACGCCCGGCGCCGACGCGAACGTGGAAGCAGCGTGGACCGTCACCCAGGGGTCGGGCGTGGTGGTCGCCGTCGTCGACAGCGGCGTCGACATCGATCACCCAGACCTCGCCGCGAACATCTGGGTGAACCCTCGCGAGACGTGCGGCAACGGTGCCGACGACGACCGCAACGGCTTCGTCGACGACTGCCGCGGCTGGGACTTCGGCGCCAACGACAACGACCCGCGACCCCAGAGCGGCACCGCCAGCGCGGCCCACGGCACACACGTGGCAGGCATCATCGGCGCCGCCCGCAACGGCACCGGCGTGGTGGGCATCGCACCGCAGACCAAGCTCATGGCGCTCAAGGTCGCGACGCCCGACGGGCAGCTGAGCACCTCGGCGATCTACTCGGCAATCGTGTACGCCGCCGACAACGGGGCGAAGGTGATCAACCTCAGCCTCGGCACGAGCCCGGGTACCCCGCGCAGCGGTGTGACGACGATGGAGCAGGCCATCGCCTACGCCGGCACGCGTGGGGTGACGGTGATCGCCGCGTCGGGCAACAACGGTGTCGACATCAGCAACCAGGCCGTGTACCCGGCGAACTTCTCCCTCTCGTACTCGCACGTCGTGACCGTGGGCGCGTCGACCAACACCGACGTGCGGGCCAGCTTCTCCAACTACGGCACGCCGCTCACCCTGGTCGCGCCCGGCTTCTTCATGTGGTCGACCATCCCCGGCTCCTGGGGCTGGATGTCGGGCACGTCGATGGCGACACCCGCCGTCGCCGGTGCCGTCGCCGACCTCCTCGCGACCGGCCAGGTGACCTCGCCGGCCGACGTGCGCGCACGCCTCGTGGAACGCGCCGACACCACGAGCGCGGGCCCGCGCCTCGACGTCGGGTCGCTCGTCGGCGTCGGTCTGGCGCCGACCGTGTCGGTGAGCTACGGCGGTGTCGATCGACTGGTCGCCGATCAGCCCGGCCGCCTCGTGGTCGACGTGCGTGCACAGAACCTGCCGCCCGACGTGAGCCGTGCCCGGGTGAGCCTCGCCGCCAACGTGCAGGGTCAGGTCTACGCGATCGCCGACCTCCCCGCATCGTTCACCACGTCAGGCGGTCTGCCGATCTCGCTCGTCACCGACGACGGCGGCTCGTTCAGCGCCCTCAGCATCGGCGACACCGCAGCGCTCGCGAGCACCGGGTGGAGCGTCGCTGCCGACCTCGAACTCCCCGCCGGTGAGTACGCCGTCGTGACCGAACTGCTCGATGGCAGCGGCGCCGCAGTCGGTGGCGCCAACGTCGCCTACCTCTCCGTCTCGGACACCCCGGCCGGTGGTGACGGCTCGGTCACCACCACCGTGGTGCCCTCGAACCCGATCACCACGTCACCCGTGACCACCAGCCCGGGCAACGGTGGTGGCACGGGCGGCACGACCACCACCACGCCGGCACCCGGCACGACCACACCGGTCGGTGGCGGCAGCGGTGGCACCGGTGGCTCGAACAGCACTCTGCCGCACGTGTCGACGACGTTGCCGGCCGGCGGCACCGGCGGGGGCGTCGGCAGCCCCACCGTCACGACCCAACCGATGAACGAGACGACCGTGCCCACCGGCGTCACGACGCCGCCGGCGCCAGGCACCACGACGCCGCAGGCGCCCAGCACGCCCACGACCGCACCGGCCGCGCCCGGGACGACCAGCCCGGGCTCGCCGGCCACGACGGCACCGATCTCGCCCACCACACCCACCACGACGCCGATACCGGCGCCCGACACCTCGGGACAGTGGCGGCTCGACTCGATGGACCCGCGGGTGGGTCCGATCTCGGGGGGCACGACCATCGTGCTCGCCGGGCGGTTCCCGACCACGGTGCCGGTCTACGTGTGGTTCGGCGACGCGATCGTCCAGGCGCAGTCCAGCGGGACGAGCATCTCGGTGGTGTCGCCGCCGGTCGCCTCGCCGGGGGCGGTCGACGTGTCGGTGAAGTTCCGCACGACCACGAACCACACGCTCACCCTGGTCTCGGCCTACACCTACGTGGCCCCGTCGTCCGGCGGTGGCGGTGCGGGTGGTGGCGGCTCGACCGCGACGACCACGCCCGCCACGACCCCGGCGACCAACCCGGTCTCCCCGCCGGCCACGACCGTTCCGTCGGGCCCCGGCACGGGTGGCGGCTCGGGTGGCGGCACCGCGACCACGGCACCGGCGGTGCCGATCACCACGAATCCTCCGACGCCGACCACCTCGCCGACGGCACCGACCCCGACGTCTCCGACCGCGACGACGGCGCCGACCCCCGGCGCTCCCCCGGTGCTCGGCAACCTCCGGCTCACGAGCCGGCCGACGACCGGTGCGCTGTCACGCCTGAGCGCTGCTGCGTGGCCGGCGAGCGGCTGTCGCAGCACCACGTGCCCGGCCACCGGACTCTGATCAGGAGCGACCCGACCGGAACCAAGACGCACCCGGATCAGTCGGTGCCGGGAACGACCAACCCCGACTCGTAGGCCAGGATGATCGCGGCGGCGCGGTCGCGCGCGCCGAGCTTGGCGAAGATGCTGCCCACGTGACCCTTCACGGTGCGCTCGCTCACGTAGAGACGATCGGCGATCTCGAGGTTCGAGGCGCCCTTGGAGATCAGCACCAGCACCTCCCGCTCGCGTTCGGACAGCCGGTCGATCACGTCGGCCGTGCGGCCGGATCGGCCTGCCCCGCTCCGGACCGCCTGCAGCACCCGGGGCGTCACCCGTGGATCGAGCCACGATCCACCACCGGCGACGGTGCGGATCGCGGCGATCAGGTCGTCGGCGGGCGTGTCCTTCAACAGGAAGCCGGCGGCGCCGGCCTGTAGCGCACCCCACAGCACCTCGTCGTCGTCGAAGGTGGTGAGCACCAGCACCGGCGGACCACCGTCCGCGTGCAGGCGTGAGGTCGCTTCGATCCCGTCGAGCACGGGCATCCGGATGTCCATCAGCACCACGTCGGGGCGATGGTCGCGCGTGGCCACCAGGCCGAGCTCGCCGTTCGCCGCTTCCGACACCACCTCGATGCCCGGCTCGGTGGAGATGATGAAGGCGATGCCGGCGCGCACCAGCTGCTGATCGTCGACCAGCACCACCCGGACCGCACGGTCGGCGGTCGGGCTCACGAGAACCGGCCGCGGCGCAACGGCAACGCGGCGTCGATCAGCCAGGTCTGGCGATCGGTGAGGCCGGCTTCCACCGAACCTCCGGCGGCGCGCACCCGTTCGCGCATGCCGCGCAACCCGAGGCCCGAGCGCCGGCCGGGACGCTCGGGATGATCGGGATGGTCGGTCGTCGGGTTCTCGGCGGTGATGCGGAGCACCGTGCCCTGACCGTCGGTCGCGACACGGAGTTCGACCGGGGCGCCCGGCGAGTGCTGCAACACGTTCGACAACGCCTCCTGCACCACGCGGAACGCGGTGAGCGACGTGGTGCCGTCGGCGGCGACGTCGTCGAGCCGGAGTTCGGCCGAGACCCGCATCCCGGCGTCGCGGTACTGCTCGACGAGTGCCGGGATGTCGGCGAGCTGCGGCAGCGGCGCTGCGTGGGCATGACCGTCGTGTCGGTCTGCGCCGCCGCTGATGTCGCTGGCAGCCTCTTCGTTGCAGCGCAGCAGTCCCACCACCTGGCGGATCGAGTCGAGGCTCTCCCGTCCGACGGTCTCGGCCCGCTCGAGCGCTTCCGCGGCCCGCTCCGGGTCGTGGTACAGCGCCCGCCGCGCCCCGGTGACATGCAGCATGGTCACCGTCAGCGAGTGGGCCACGACGTCGTGCACCTCGCGTGCGATGCGGGTCCGCTCGTCGGCCGCCGCGTGCTCGGTCTCCCGCACGCGCGCCGTTCGGAGCTCGTCGACGAGCTGCTCCTGACGACGGATCATCAGCCCTGCGAGGAAGCCGACGCCGGCACCGCCGGTGAAGTAGATCGCCCCGGTCTCGTGGGTGGTGCCCTCCAGGAGGGCGATGCCCACCGCCAGCGCGGCGGCGGTGACCGCAGGCAGCGCGGTCATGAGGGTCGAGCGGGCGCAGCGCGTGAGCCAGACGACGGCGATCATCGCGGGGAACATGCCGCCCGGGTTGCGGTCGACGAGCACGATGCCGGCCGCGCTCGACATCGAGATCGCGTAGAAGGCGGGCGCAGGGACCGCCACGCCGCCGCTCTCGAGCGCCCAGGGCACGAGGCCCACGAAGGCGAAGGCGACGGTGGCCCAGCTGAAGGAGGTCTTGTCGCCGAAGATCGCGATGAGCGCGGCGCAGGTCGCGGCGATCGACATCACCACGGTCGTCGAGAGCCGGTTCGCGGACGGTGTCGGGAGCTCCTCCACGTCGAGCACCTTACGGTCGTCGGGGCGGGATGTCACCGGACTGCAGTACGGGTCGCGCACCTCCCACAGGCCCGTCGACGACCCTGCTCGCGGCCGATGCCGGCGAGGCCGCATCGGCCGACGATGAGCCCCGGGGTCGGCGGTCGGCGCTGACCCGCTCGATCCCAGGAGGTCCCGGTGCTCACACGTCTCGGTCGGTTCACGGTTCGGCGACGGCGGCTCGTGCTGTCGTTCACCGTGCTGTTCATGGTGGTGGCCGCAGTGGTCGGCGCCGGCGCCTTCGGCGTGTTGAAGGACGGCGGGTTCGAGGACCCGGCCTCGGAGAGCGCCCGCGCCACGGCGCTCCTCGAGGAGCACTTCGGCGGCGGCGACCCCAACGTGGTACTCGTCGCGACGCTGAACGACGAGGCGCTCGCCGCCGGCGGCATCGATGACGCGTCGGTCGCCGCGGCAGGCGACGACCTCGCCGCGCGGCTCGACACGATCGACGGCGTCGAACAGGTGGTGTCGTACTGGTCGCTCGGCAGCCCGCCCACGTTGCGCAGCACCGACGGCGACACCGCGCTCGTGCTCGCCCGGATCACGGGCGACGACGAACAGGTCGGCGAACGGATCGATCTCGTGAAGGAGACAGTCACCGGCACCCAGGGACCCTTCGACGTGCTGCTCGGCGGTCGCGAGGCCGTGTTCGCCGACGTCGGCCACACGATCGAAGGCGACCTGCTGCGGGCCGAACTCATCGCCGTGCCGCTCACGCTGATCCTGCTGCTGTTCGTCTTCCGCGGTCTCGTCGCCGCCGCCCTGCCGATGCTCGTCGGCGTGATCGCCGTGCTCGGCACACTGCTCAGCCTGTTCCTCATCGGGTCGATCACGGACGTGTCGCTCTACGCCATCAACCTCACCACCGCCCTCGGTCTCGGCCTCGCGATCGACTACAGCCTGTTCATCGTCTCCCGCTTCCGGGAGGAGCTGCAGGCCGGCAGGAGCGTCGAGGGTGCCGTGATCCGCACCATGGAGACCGCCGGAAAGACGGTGCTCGTCAGCGCGCTGACGGTCGCCGTGTCGCTCGCGGCCCTGCTCGTGTTCCCGCTGTACTTCCTCCGCTCGTTCGCCTACGCCGGCGTGGCCGTCGTGCTGCTCGCCCTCGCGGGTTCGCTGCTGTCGTTGCCGGCGCTGCTGGCCGTCCTCGGTCATCGGGTGAACTCGCTGCCGATCGGCCGCCGCCGGGCCGCGCGTGCCGATCACGAAGGTGCCTGGCACCGCATCGCGACGTTCGTGATGCGTCGACCGGTGCCGATCGCGGCGACGGTCGTCGCCGTCCTGCTGCTGCTCGGCGCCCCCTTCCTCCGGGTGAACTTCGGGACCCCCGACGACCGCGTGCTGCCCACGTCGGCCGAGAGTCGGCAGGCGTCGGAGATCCTCCGAGCGGACTTCACCGGCAACTCGGCAGAGAGCTTCGGTGTGGTCGTCGATCGCGTCGGACCCGACCGCCTGGCGGACGTGGGCTCGGCCGCGGCGACGATCTCGTCGATGGACGGTGTCGATCGGGTCGACAGCGCTGCCGGCACCTACGTCGGCGGGGCGCTCGCCGCGACCGGCGATGCCGACGCCCGCTTCCTTGCCACCGACAGTGCGCCCGTGACCTGGATGTCGGTCGTGCCGTCGTTCGCGGTGGTGTCCCAACAGGGCGAGCAGCTGGTGAAGGACATCCGGGCGCTCGACCTCCCGGTCGAGGTCGCCGTGGAGGGTTCGGCAGCCGAGCTGGTCGACACCAAGTCGGCCATCGGTGGCGCACTGCCGCTCGCGTTGCTGATCATCGTCGTGGCCACGTTCGTGCTGCTGTTCATGCTGTCGGGCAGCGTGCTGGTGCCGATCAAGGCATTGGTGCTGAACTTCCTCAGCCTCACCGCCACGTTCGGTGCGATGGTGTGGATCTTCCAGGACGGCAACCTCGCCGACCTGCTCGGCTTCACCGCCACCGGCACGATCGACACCTCGATGCCGATCCTGATGTTCTGCATCGCCTTCGGCCTGTCGATGGACTACGAGGTGTTCCTGCTCTCCCGCATCAAGGAAGAACACGACCGCACCGGCGACAACGAGGCCTCGGTGGCGCTCGGGTTGGAGCGAACGGGCAGCATCGTCACGGCGGCGGCCGCCCTGCTGGCGATCACGTTCTTCGCCTTCGGCACGTCCGGCGTGAGCTTCATCAAGATGTTCGGCATCGGCCTCGGCCTCGCCGTGCTGATGGATGCGACCGTCGTCCGGGCGTTCCTCGTGCCGGCGTTCATGCGCCTGGCCGGCGAGGCCAACTGGTGGGCGCCCGCTCCACTGCGTCGGTTCCACGACCGCTACGGGCTGCGCGAGGGCGACGGTCCGGAGCCGAGCGTGCCGGCGCACCTCGACGATCTGGACGACCCCGACGAGGACCGCACGCTGGTCGGGGCGCCCCGTTGACCGGGTGAGCGGCGCGATCTGGTGACCCGATGGTCGCCACCCGACGGTCGGTGTCGTGCGACTCGGCACCGAACCCGCACCGTCAGGGTGGCGACCATCGGCGCGTGCCCACGTGCCGACCGTGCGGTCGTCGAGCGAGAGGTCACTGCGTGCGAGGGAACCGACGGGTCACGATCATCGCGGTGCTGTGCTGTCTGGCGGCCGCAGCATGTGCGCAGGACGAGCAGTCCGTGCTCATCCGTGTCGGCGGGTCGGCGAGCGAGGCGACGGTGCGCTACGAGGGGCCGGACGGCTTCGAGTCGGTGACCGACCAACCGCCGTTCCGTGTGCGGGTGGACGTCGGCTCGTCGTTCTCGCTCGACGCCGAGGTGTCGAACGACTCGCTGGACGGCGACGTCAGCTGCGAGATCGAGACCGATGACGTACCGGCGTTCGGCATCTCCTCGTCCGGGACAGCGATGTGCTCGATCACGATGCGGAGCTCCGGCGGCGACCGCTCGGTCGAGACATCGACCGACGCGATCGAGGCCGACGGGGTCGACGTCAGCGCTGTGGTGGAGGAGGAACCCGCCACGGCCCCGGTGTCGCCCGACGTTCCCGTCGGCCCGGTGGAGGGTGCGGAGATGGTCAAGGACCGGGCCGGTGACATCGGCGCCGTGCTCGTCGACGACGGTCAGGTGCTGATCGACACCTCCAGCGGGATGTACCTGCTCGACGCCACGGACCTGACCGCGGTCGCCCAGACCTACACCGGCCCGGTGGAGGCGACCGATCTCCGTGGCGGCACGGTCCTGTCCGCGTCGCTCGGCGACGGCAGCCTGGTCGAGTGGTCGTTCACCGCATCCGACACGACGTTCGAGTCGAGGCGGATCGTCGAGGGACTCGACGTGGTCACGGGAGCGTCGTGGGTCGGTGAGGAGGTGTGGGTGTCGACGGACGATTCGCTCACCCGTGTCGATCCGATCACGGGCGACCTGCTCGGCCGGATCGACGGGCCCGATGTGGTGGGGCCCACGATCGGCGACGTCGTCGTCACGAGCACGCAGGGTTTCCGGGTGATCCACCTCGTCGACCCGGGCACCGGCGAGTACCGGACCATCGAGTTCGCCGGTCCGAACGACGCGACCGGCATGGCGGCCGTCGACGGGCGTCTGTGGGTGTGGTTCGCGGACGAGCCGGTGCAGGTGATCACGCCGACGGCCCCGGACCCGACGGTCACGCTCGATCTCGATGGGGTGGACTCGCTCGGTGTCGACGACGACGGCAGCGTCTACGGCGAGGTGTGGGGTGACCTGTGTCGGCTGGACCCCGTGACGGGGAACCCCGTCTCATGTCTGCAGTCGGCGGCGTCTGCCGAGCTCGTCGCCGTCGGTGCGGGAGCGTTGTGGCTCACCGACGGCGGCGGCTCGAGCGTCTGGCGGCTGCCCGTGACGTCGTTCGACTGACCCATCGAACCGGTCGAACCGGTCGAACCGGTCGAACCGGTCGAACCGGTGAGGTCCGGTCAGGTCAGGTCAGGTCAGACGACGACGACCTTGGTGCCGATGTCGGCCCACTCCCACACGAAGTCGGCGTCGAGCACGGCCTGGCGCTGACAGCCGCCCGACAGGCGGGTGCCGAGTTCGGCATCGGTCTGGTACGGGGAGTCGTCCTCCACGTGCAGCGGGATCGAGTGGAAGCCGATGGCCCCACGCTCGGTCTTCAGCCAGCGCACCATCTTGGGCAGCCATGCCTTGCCGTTCCACGCGGTCGACACGTCGGACTTGCTGTACACCTCGTGGGTGCCTGGCAGTTCGTTGCTGTACTTGCTGCCCGAGACGAGCCAGGAGCGGATGATCTCGCCCTCGCTCCCGACGGCCCACACGCGCTGGCCGGCACGGTCGTACACGAGGCGGCGGCCCTCGCCGGAGTTCGCCGGCAACGGTGGTGCGTCCGAGCCCGCCGAGGCGACCGAGGACAACGGGTACCCGAGCAGGTCGACGGCGCCGGCCGGCGGGGCCGGCGTGCGGGTGACGAAGCTCTCCTCGTCGGGCCAGATGCCGAGCGACAGTGCGGACTCTCGGCCGACGATGCCGTCGACGTAGAGGTCGCGGTCGGCCTGCATCGCCTCGACCGCGTCGAAGGTGGCCTGGTCGAACGAGCCGGTGACGGCGCCGGTGTAGTAGCCCTGGGCGACGAGCGCCTGCTGCAGACAGGTGACGCTCTGGCCGGTCTCGCCGATGCGCACCGACAGCTTGTCCATCAGGCAGGTGTCGACGTTGGTGAGGTCTTCACCGTCGGCGCCCTGCTCACCGTCGGCCGTCGCTGCAGCCGTCGCCGCGGCAGGGTCGACCGCCGCGGGATCGGTGGGCGCCACGACCGGCGCGGCGGCCTGGGAGAAGGCGGGGAGGCTGGTGTCCGTCGCGGCCTCGGCCACCGCGGGTGCTGCCGCTGCGGCGGGCGTGACGATGTCGCCGGGATCGTCGCCGCGGGTGGCGAAGAAGCCGCACACGAGCGTGGCGGCGACGCCGGCCACGAGCAGCGGACGGCGGTCGACCTTGTGGGGGCCGTGACCACCGTGCCCGCCGTGACCGAACCTGTCGTGGCCGAACCCGTCGTGGCCATGGCCGTCGTGGCCGGACCCGCTCGTGACCTGCACCGTCCGTTGCGCTCGAGTCGTGGTCGGGCGAGGCTCGCGGCGATCCGTCCCCCCTGCAGACGAACGTGCAGACGAACGTGCGGCCGAGCGAGCGGCCGAGCGAGCGGCGGGCGCCGTGCGGGCGCGGGCGTCGGCCTGGCTGCGGGCCCGGTCGCGGGGCGGGGCGTGCGGCGTGCGATCCAGCGGTGGGTTCATGTCGTTCCGTGTCCTGATCAGGCGGTGCGGAGCCGTACCGACGGTGGGGGAAACCAGGGCACCCACATCGTACTGCCTGACTACGGTCTGATCATGGCCATGCCCCCCGACCCCGCTCAGCCCGCGCCCCCGTCGCCGCCGCCGTCGATCGCTCCCGACGACAAGAACTGGACCTGGGTGCTGGAGCGCGTCTGCCCTGACTGCGGCTTCGACGCAGCGGTCACCCCCGCGTCGGCCGTGCCCGGTCTGGTCCGTGAGCAGGTGGGGGCGTGGCGTTCGCTGCTCGCCCATCCGCACGCCAGGTTGCGTCCGACCGCCGACCAGTGGTCGGCGTTGGAGTACGGCTGCCACGTGCGCGACGTCTTCCGGTTGTTCGATCGTCGCCTCGAGCTGATGCTCACCCAGGAGGCGCCCCGCTTCGCGAACTGGGACCAGGACGTCACGGCGGTCGAGGACCGCTACGACCTGCAGGATCCGGCGTTCGTGGCCGACGAGCTCGCGATCGCCGCCGAAGCGATCAGCGCCCGGTTCGATCAGGTGGGCGACGACCAGTGGGGCCGCTCCGGGGTGCGTTCCGACGGCGCCGAGTTCACCGTCGAGACCTTCGCCCGCTACTTCATCCACGATCCCCTGCATCACCTCGACGACGTGCGTCGGGGCAATCGGGTCCTGGCCGACGGCGAACTCGACTGACGAGCTGATCCGTCGAACCGACGGATCAGCCGAACGTGCCGTGGCGGCCTGCACCGTCGGCGAACCGCCGTGCTCCGGCCACCGTCTCGCCCGAGGCGATGGTGGCGAGGCCGAGCCGTGTCTCGAGTGCGAGCGCCTCGGGGAGCGGCAACGACCACTGCTCGTAGCTGGAGGTGCGGTCGCCGCGCAGGCACTGCTGCGGGAAGCCCGCCAGCTGACCTGCGAGCTCGATCGCCGCGTCGAGGGCCTGCCCGGTCGGCACGAGGCGGTTCGCGAGCCCCATCCGCAACGCCTCGTCGCCGCTCACGCCTCGCCCGGTGAGGATGAGGTCGAGTGCGTGGCTGTGGCCGAGCAGTCGGCTGAGCCGCACCGTGCCACCGTCGACGAGCGGGACGCCCCACCGTCTGCAGTACACGCCGAAGACGGCGTCCACGGCGGCCACGCGGAGGTCGCACCATGCAGCCAGCTCCAACCCGCCCGCCACGGCGTGACCCTCGACCGCTGCGATCACCGGCTTCGACAGCAGCATCCGCGTCGGCCCCATCGGCCCGTCGAGCGAGACGTCCGCGTGCACCCGGTTGCCGGCGCCCGTGCTGACCGCTTTCAGGTCGGCGCCCGCACAGAAGGTGCCGCCGTCGCCGGTGAGCACTGCGACCGACAGGTCGTCGCGACGCTCGAACTCACGGAACGCCTCGGCGAGCAGCGCGGCCGTGGGGCCGTCGACGGCGTTGCGCACCTCGGGCCGTCGGATCGTCACGACCCAGATGCCGTCCGCCACCACCCGGGTGTCCACCGCCTCGCTGCGCGCCGTGTCGTTCATCGGCCCTGTCTAGCCCGTTCGGCGCGTGCCGTTCGCCGCCCGGCGGTGGTGACCGGGCGGCGAGGGCGTTCGGGCGGTCCTCAGGGGCGGCGACCGTTCCAGGCGACCAGCCGGTCGATCAGCGGTGCATCGGCGGCGACGTCGACCGGCTCGGCGAACGGTGGCGTCAGCATCACCGTGCCGGCCGGCATCTTCGCGACCGCGGCGGCGAAGCCCTCAGCCCGGCCGGCGCCGGGCAGCGCGCGCTGGATCGCCTCGAACGCGACGGTGAGCACCCGGTCGTCCCATGCGGGCGAGACACCGATGGCCGCGGCGAGGTCCCAGGTGTGGACGGACAGCTCGTTGGTGTAGGTGGCGAGCATGCCGCTGCCGGGCGCGGTGGCCCATGGGAGCACCATCATCTGGTCGAGCAGCGCATCGTCGGTCCAGGCGGCCTGCACACGGTGCGCCGCGGCGTGCCACGCGGCGGTGATCTCGTCGTCGGGCACCACCGTCACCGACGGCATCGCCATCGGATCGCCGCCCTCGCCGAGGACCGCCACTCGCTGGAGCACGGTGAGCAGGTGGCCGATGAGCTGACGGGCGGTGAACTCGTCGCAGGGGGTCGGCAGGTCGAGCTGATCGGGCCGCACGGCGGCGATCGTGTCGCCCGCCAACGCGACGGCCTGGGCGATCACCGATCGCGGGTCGTCGGCTGCGAGGGACGAGGTGTTGCCGGTGGGGATGTGGGTGCTGTTGGTCATGCCGAGCACCCTCGCGTGCAACATGGACATCTCGTGACCAGTTTCGGACTGGATGCTCGCTCGGTGTCTCGCGGGCGTCAGAGCAGACGTTCGAACCAGGCGTCGCGCCCGAACTCGCCCTCGGCGTGGTGCGTGATCCGGAAACCGCACCGCTCGTAGAACGCGACCGTGCCGGACCAGTCGGCGGTGGTCTCCAGCACCAGCCGCTGCGCGCCCCACGACCGCGCCACCTCGGTCAGCGCATCGAGCACCAGGCGTCCGACGCCCGCGCCGCGTCGCGACGTCGCGACCGACATCCGCACCACCTCGGCCGAGCCGACTCCCCGCGGGACGATCGTGCCGGTCCCGACGAGCATCCCCGCGCCGTCGACGGCCACGACCGTGCGGCTGCCCGGGTGCGCAGTCGCGAGGTCCTCGAGGTCGGGGTTGAGCGACGGGTCGACCGAACCCCAGTGCTCGGCCAAGCCCGCCAGCACCAGCGAACGTACGGCGGCGGCGTCGCCCGGCTGCATGTCGCGCACGCCGACGGCAGGCCGGGGGAAGTCCGTGGATCGGCCGTCCGGCGGAGGGGTACCGTCGACGTCCATGTCAGCATTGTCAGCCGTCGCACCCGCATTCGTCCAGATGGCCCACCGCATCGTGTGGTGCACGGCCGCCAGCGTCGATCCCTCCGGCGCTCCGCGAACACGGGTGCTGCACCCGATCTGGGAGTTCGACGGCGACACCCTCACCGGATGGATCGCCACCTCCCCGGCATCGCCGAAGGCCGCCGACCTGGCGCACGAGTCGCGGCTGTCGGTCACCTACTGGGCGCCGGACCACGACACCTGCACGGCCGATTGCGACACGGTCTGGGAGCACGGTGCCGACGAGCGCGCCGCCGGATGGCAGCGGTTCGCCAACGGTCCCGCACCGGTGGGCTACGACCCGTCGACCATCCCGGGGTGGACCTCGCCCGAGTCGCCGGGGTTCGGGATCCTCCGCCTCGAACCGGTCCGGCTGCGCGTGATGCCCGGCTCGCTGATGATGGCCGGCATCGGCGAACTGCTCACCTGGAAGAAATCCAGCTGACGGGGGGTTGCAGCCCACACCCCATCCCCCGATGCCTCGCAGCCGCGAGGTGAGGCACCCCGGTGCCGCCCCACTCGTCAAGGAGACCGCCGTGCAACTCGAGTTCTGGATCGATCCCGCCTGCCCCTGGTGCTGGGTCACCTCCCGTTGGGCCCTCGACGTCGCGCCGCACCGCGACCTCGACATCGTGTGGCGGTCGATCAGCCTGAAGTTCAAGAACGACCTGCAGCCAGATTCGCCCTGGTACGAGGGAGCGGCCTACACCCACGGCCTGCTGCGCGTCCTCGAGGCCGTTCGAGCCGGTGAGGGCAACGAGCCGCTCGCCGGGCTGTACACCGTGTACGGCGAGCACATCCACCACCAGCAGAACCTCTCGACGGCGCCCGCCGACCTGCTCGCAGAGGCCGGCCTCGACACGTCGTACGCCGCGGCGTTCGACGACGAGTCGTGGGACGCGGTCATCCGTGCGTCGATGGACGACGGCCTCGGCCTCACCGGCAACGACGTGGGCACCCCGCTGCTCGCGTTCACCGACGAGACGGGCACGCGGGTCGGCTTCTTCGGCCCGGTCATCAGCCGTCGCCTCCCGCTCGACCAGGGCCTGCGGTTGTGGGACGGCGTGAGCGCCGCTGCCACCGTCGACGGGTTCTGGGAGCTCAAGCGCACCCGCACCGAGGGCCCCGACTTCTCGCCACCGGCCTGACCCATCGCCGTCGATCGGCACCCTCCGCGAACGACGACGGGCGTCAGTCGACCAGCACGCCGCCGAGCTCGATCAGGGCGTCCACGTCGTGGACGTCGTGGTCGAGCAGCGGCACCTCGCACACCGGTGCACCGCCGGCGAGCGCGATCAACGACTCCAGCTCCGCCCGTTCGCCCTCGGCGAGCGCGGTGAGCTCACGGTGGTAGGCGATCTGCTCGGCGAGCGGACCGGTGATGCCGTCGAGCGTGTCGTCGTCGAGGTGGAGCGACGGCGGCAGCGGATGCACGAGGTTGACCACCACGCCGCCGAGGCGGAAGCCGCCGTCGTGCAACGCGGTGGCGAGGAAGCTCGCCTCGTCGATCGCCTCGGCCCGTGGGCTCGAGACCAACACGAACGCGGTGTGATCGGCGCGCAACAGCGCCGACATCTCCGCAGCGCGCGTCCGTAGACCCGCTTCGAGTCCGGAGATCGAGCGGAAGAACTCGATCGTGTCCTCCACGATCTTCGGCCCGGCGAGGCGCTTCACGGTCCACAGGAACGCGCTCGACGCAGCGTTGGTCACCTTCGCGAACGAACGGCTCGGGATGGTGAGCGCGCGGTACACGGGATTCGACAGGAAGCCCACCAGTCGATCGGGTGCCTCGAGTACGTCGATGGCGTGGCGTGACGGTGGCGTGTCGATGACCACGAGGTCGTAGTCGCCGCTGTGGTGCAGCTGGTGCAGGCGCTCGATGGCCATGTACTCCTGCGCGCCGGCGAGCGACCCGGCGATGCTGCGATACACGCTGTTGTCGAGGATCGTCTGTGCAGCGTCGCCCGCACGGTCGCGGATGAGCTGATCGAAGGTCTTCTCGGCGTCGAGCATCAGCGCGGAGAACGACCCCGGCCCGGTGACCGCGCCGGCCACGAGGTGCGGCTGGTTCGAACCTGCGGCGTCGATGCCGAGGGCGTCGGCGAGCCGCTTGGCCGGGTCGATCGTGACGACCACGACCCGTCGGCCGGCGCGCGCCGCCGCCAGGCCGAGCGCCGCGGCGGTGGTGGTCTTGCCGACGCCGCCGGGCCCGCAGGTGACCAGGAGGTCGGCGGAGTCGAGCAGGTGGGCGAGCGGGGTGCCGATGCGTCGGGTGGTCATCGCGGGCGGTCCGGTTCGGCGGCGAGCGACTCGGCGAGCACATCGAGGTCGTCGGAGGTGAGGCGGGGGACGGTGAGCTTCGGCAGCACCAGCCGGGGGAGCGGCAACAGGTCGTCGAGCCGGGCGAGCTGTTCGCGCTGCACCTGCAGCCGCGCCCAGCCGTAGTGGCTCGACATCGTGAGCGCCGCCTTGTCGGCCGTGCTGAGACCGACGCCGCTGCGCTTGGCCGCGGTGGCCGGGGTGAGCTCGAGTTCGGGCCGATCGGGCCAACACGCGTTCACGACCAACGGTGCGAGCGCGAGCCCGAGGCGCTCGTCGACGTCGCACGCGAGCTCGATCAGCTCGTTCACCGGCGTCTCCTCGGCGAGGGTGACGAGCAGCGCCTGCGAACGCCCGTGATCTGCGAGCATCTCGGCCACCTCGTCGGCCTGATGGCGAACCGGTCCGCTCGCCACCACCTCCTGCAGCGCGCTCGCCGAGCGGATGAACGGTGCGGCGTGACCGGCCGGGGGTGCGTCGACGATGATCAGGTCGGCGGCCTTCGTGCGCTCGAGCTCCTTGATCTTGCCGAGCACGAGCAGGTGCTCGAGGCCGGGCGTCGACGCGGCCACCATGTCGAGCGACGCAGCCGACGCAGCGCGTCGGAGCAGACCGCCGACGCCCTTCAGCTCGAGGTAGTCGCCGAAGGCCTGGTCGGGCGGGATCGTGCGGGCGCGGACACGGCCACCGCTCCCGCCGAACGTGCGCAACAGCTGCTCGTCCTTGGTGAGCGGTGAACCACCGAGCAGTGGCCCGAGGCCGGGCTTGCCGTCGACGGAGGCGAGCAGGACATCGGCGCCGTTGCGGGCGGCCAGCAGCGACAGCGCCGCCGCGACCGTGCTCGACCCGACGCCACCCTTGCCGGCGACGAACAACACGCGTGCCGCGCCGAGCCAGGTGGGTTCCACGCGGACGAGGGTAATGGCCGGTTCGCGTCCGTGGCCGCCAACGCGGCCGGACGCCCGTCACGCCCGCATCGATCAGGACCGAACGTCGCAGGACGAGCGTTCGCCACGAGGTGTCCTGTTCCGGCCTGTTCCGGCCTGCGCTGGTGCGTGCCGACGGGGTGTCGGGTCAGATCGGGGCGACCACCGGGGTGGGGTCGACCACGGCGCCGAACGTCGAGCGGACACTCGCGGTCTGGCCGTCGACGACGGCGTCGTATGCGATCTCCGAGAGGGTCGCACCGTTCACCGACACCTGCACGTCGGCCGTGCCCTCCGACGGCACACCCAGCGCGTGTGCTGCGACGGTCGCGACGAGCGTGGCGGCCAGGCCGTCCGCGCTCGAACCGGTCACCGCCGACGGGGTCCGCAGCGCGAGCAGCGGATCGGTGGCGGCGGGTGCCGTGTCGAGCGCCTCCCACTCGCCGCCCTCCGGGAAGACCCAGCTGCCGGCGGGCGTGATCACGTAGGCCACGCTCGTTCTGTTCGACCAGATGGTCAGACGGGTGCCGGCGCCCACCGTGTCGCCCTCGGCCACCAACACCTCGGCGCCGCCGACGGCGACCGAGGTGCGGAAGTGGTAACCGGCGGCGAGCGAGTCGAGCGACGCCTGCAACATGGCGGCGGCGTCGATCGGCACGGTGTCGGCCGGTGCCACTGTCGTCGGCGCCGATGCAGGTGCCGGCGTGGTCGTCGGCTCACCGGCGGGTGTCTCGGCCGCGAGCGTGATCACCGTCGCGTCGCCGAGGGTCCCGCCGGCCTCGTCGCCGCTGCAGCCGGCCGCGCCCGCCATCGCGGCGGCCACGAGGGCCACAGCGATCGCCGAACGGACCGTGGACCGACCCAGGTCGGATCGACGGCGGTCAGTCATCGTCGTCCGATTCGTCGGCGGCCGTCGTCACCGTGTCGGTCGTGGGCACGCTGCTGCCGGGGACGGTGCTGGTCGTGGCGTCGTCGTTGTCGTTGTCGTTGCCGTGACGGTCGTCGCCGTGACGGTCGTCGCCGTGACGGCCGTTGCCGTCGTTGCCGTCGTTGTCGTCGTCGTCGTGGCCGCCGTGGCCGCCGTCGTGGTCGTCGTCGTGGTCGTCGTCGTCGTTGCTCGTCGCGACAGGGACGTTGAGCGTGGGATCCGGTGCATCCTCGCAGCGGATCTTCTCGTCGACCTTCACCGACACGGTGCCGTCGGCGTCGCTCACCCGGATGCGGACCCGCTCGCCGCCGGCGAAGCGGACCTCGCCACCGTTGCCCTCGGCACGCTGGCGCTCCGGGGTCGGGGTGACCTGATCGATGGTGAGCGTGCCGTCCTCGGCGACGGTGAAGACGATCGATGCGCTCTCACCACTGCAGAGGAGACCGTCCCAGGTGTGCTGGCCGACGGCCTCGGTGCCGATGAACGCCGTGCGGATCCTCGACAGCGAGATCTGCACCGTGGCATGCGTCGAGCCGTCGTCGTCGGTCTCCACCTCGGCCTTGATCGTCAGCCAGCGGCTCTGGCCGTCCTGGCTGAAGCGGATCTTGACCTTGGCCTCGTGCTCGACCTCGCCGTTGTCGTCGTTGCCGTTGTCGTCGTTGCCGTTGTCGCCCTCGTCGCTCGAGCGCTCGACGGAGCCGATCTCCGGCGTCGGGCCGGTGACCTCGCCGACGACGATGTCCGGTGCGCCGCCGGCGTCGACGATCTCGAACGCCACGCTGACGGGTATGCCCGGGAACACCTCACCGGTCCAGCCGCCGGGGCCGAGGATCTCGGTGAGCGAACCGGCTCGGGCCTCCACGCGCTGCCCGCCGCGAGCCGACGTCACGACCACCTTGGCGGTGCCGTCCTCGTTCACGAACGCGACCTTGTTGGGACGGTTGGTGACGGCGGTGTAGCCGTCGGCCGGGTTCAGCATGACGCTCGACACGGCACCGCCGGGGCCGGTGGTGATGTCGACGGTGAGCCCGGCGCCGAACAGTGGCAGGGTGAAGCTCGCCGGCACCGCGACCGGGGCGGCTGGATCGGGGCTCGCCGGGGCCGCGGGATCGGTGGGCACCGCCGGATCGGCGACGGTGAGGACGGTGGGGACGGTGGGGACGGTGGGATCGGTCGGCGTGGTGCCGGCGGTCGCCTGACCGCTGAGCCCGCCCAGGACGCCCAGGAGGGCGAGCGCGCCGAGCCCGCCGATCCGACGCCGGTGCGCTCCCATCGTGGTGGTGGATGTCATCTGTGCTCCCAGTGCTCGACCGCGCCCGCGACGGCTGACGACCCGTGTGACGGCCGAGTGATGGCCAGGCGTCACGGGGGACACGTCGGTCATCGGAGCCTGGTTTGGTCACGGTGAGAGGTCTTGTGACTACCTTGCGGGTTCAGACGCGGACGGTGGCACGGCGGGGCCGAACCCGAGATCGTCTGAAGGTCGAGCTGCGTCGACCGGCCCATCGCGGCGCGACCGAGATGGTCGAGCAGAGAACGTGCAGCTCAGCGAGATGAACGGGCGCCCCGGCGCTCGTCGCCGTGAGCGATCAGGGAGCGATCAGGGGAGGGACCAGGGAGCGATCAGGCGAGTGATCAGGCGAGGGATCAGGCGAAGGATCAGGGGAGGGCGCCGACGGACGCCAACGCGAGGCGCAGCAGTCGGTCGTGACCCTGGGTCATCTCGCGGCGCACCGACTCGCTGACCGCCTCGGCCGGGGTGTACCACACGAGGTCGAGCGCCTCCTGGGTCGGCTGGCAGTCCCCCGCAACGGGCACGACGTAGGCGAGGCTCACGGCGTGATGTCGAGGGTCGTGGAATCCGCTCACCTCGGGATCGGGGAAGTACTCGGCCACGGTGAACGGTGAGGGGCTGGGTGGGATCTGCGGGAGCGCGACCGGGCCCAGGTCCTTCTCGAGGTGGCGCAGCAGCGCGTCACGAATGCGCTCGCCGAACAGCACGCGGCCGCTCACCACCATGCGGCTCAGCGATCCGTCGGCGGCTTGACGCAGCAGGAGCCCCACCTTCGTGACGTTGCCGAGATCGTCGACCCGGACGGGCACGGCGTCCACGTACACGAGGGGCACGTTGGCCCGGATGTTCTGCATGGTCTCGTTGTCGAGCCAGCCGGTCTTGATGTCGAGTTGATCGCTCACGTGGTTCCTGTGAAGTAGCCGTTCACATCGATGATGACATGCGTGGTCTGGTTCACGAAGGTATTCAGTGCACCGCCGCTCGAAAGACGCACCATGCCGGCATTTGCTCGCGGGTGGACGGCTGGGAAGTTGAGGTTGGAGATCAAGGGTTGATCCACATCGGCCGGGAACACGGTGAGGTATCCGTCGCCCGCTGCGCCGTCGGACGTGAAGTTCATCGACACCGCGCTCGCGCCCACCGGCACGTTGCCGCCGGCGAGCTGGACCACCCGGCTCGTCAGGGCGGTGTGGATGCCCGTGCTGGATCGGCTGTCGTAGGCCCGATCGGGCGTCAGTGGCACGAACAACCCGCTGCTACCGGCTGACGTGGTGGGCCCGGTGATCCATCCCATCAGGTCGACCACGAGATGGGTGCTGTTGCTGGTGAACACGCTGATCGTGCCGTCGCTGCCCACCGGCACGATGCTGAGGGTGCCGGACGCGAGGCCGGGCACGTAGTTGCCGTTCGAGGTGGTGAGTCCGGTGGCCCCCGTGGCCTGTGCTCGGAGGAATCCGCTGCCGACCGCCTGGTCGGCCACCACGTTGACGACCGCGGCCGACGCGCCCGAGGGGATACCGCCGACGCGCACACTCTCGCCGGCCTCCGGACGGTGGGAGACCCAGTCGGGAGGGACGGGACCACCCGATTCGGGGCGGGTGTCGAGCACACGGACCGGGTCGACCGCCACGAACCGTCCCTCGGCCACGGTGGGGGTGGTGGCCGGGGTGAACGCGCCCAACAGGTCGACCACGACGTTGCCGCCGGCGAAGAGGTAGAGCGTGATCGAGTTGCTCGAGCCGACCGGGACGATCGCGAAGTTCGGTTGGACCTGACCAGCCGACGCGACGTTGAGGGTGGACGACGCTCCCAGGCTGCCCTGGAGCGTCGGGAGCACCTGCACGTAGCCGGCCACCGAGGTGTCGGTCGAGACCACGTTCAGGGCGACGGCGGAGGCGCCGTTGACCGGCAACGCCAGGTCGATGACGGTGAACCCGGGATGTGGTCCGACGGGCGCGTCCGCCGTCGCCGAGGCCGCTCGCGTGTCGAGGATCCGGATGGGGGTGGCCAGCGCCTGGAACTGGGCGGGTCGTGCGTCGATCGATGCGGTGGGCGGTGAGGGCAGGTCGAGCCGACCCGTACCGAAGGTGTCGTCGGGACCGGGCGCACCGAAGTCGACCACGAGGTGCTTCACGAGCGCCGCGAGGTGGGGTCCACCGGCGGCGAGCCCCCGTCCGAGCAGGAGCGCTGCGAACCCGGCTGCGGTGGGCGACGCAGCGCTGGTGCCGTTGAAGCACGTCACCGACGGTCCGTAGCGAATCGGGCTGTAGATGCTGCTCTTCACGCAGCTCGGCGCGGTGACGTCGGGCTTGGTCCGGCCGTCGTTGGTGGGGCCTCGCGACGAGTAGTTCCCGATGGTGCTCCCCGTCGGTGGATCGATCGCCCCGACCGACACGAGCGACGGGTTCGTCGAGTCGACCACCGGCTTGGCCGCGCTGTACGAGGCCTGGCTGTACTCGAGGTCGCCGCTGAACAGCGCGACTTCGACGACGTCGGCCGCCGCGTCGCCGCCGACGGCCATCCGCTTGATTCGGAGCGTGACCGGACCAGCGCCGTAGACGTCGGCGGCCTCGAGCGGCGGTGCACCCGCCACCTGCGAGGCGTCGATGATCTGGGTGCCGAACGGGTTGGTCAACTCGATCCGGTAGTCGGTGACCTGATTCGCGGGCTTGTTCCAGTCGGACCAGCGGATGCCGTCGAAGCCGACGTTGACACCCGTGATCGTCATCGTGGTGTCGACCCCCGGGCCAGGGAGGAAGTCGACGTACCCCTGCGCATCGACGCCCTCGGTGTAGCGGCCGTACGAACCGGCTGCGTCGTTGCCCGCCGAGTTGAACCACGTGATGCCCTTGGTGGCTGCGTAGTCGACCACGGCGCCGAGGGGACCGGTGCCGTCGCCCGGACCGTCGTAGGCCGCGCCGAGCGACCTGGTCATGATCGTGACGCCGTTCGTCGAGAACCAGTCGACCGCGGCGCGGAGGTCGCTGGCGGTGCCGACGGTGGCGAGCCACAGCTCAGCGTCGGGCGCCATGTCCTTCACGACCTCGGCAACGGCCACTCCGTGCTCCTCGCCCGACGCGCCGGAGGAGGCGCAGAAGCCCGAGTTCGAGCTGTCGAGGCAGAAACGGCGCTCGAGCGGCGGCAGCTGACCGTGCTCGGCGGCGTTCCAGAGGGTGAGGTCGAAGAAGTCGACGATGCCGATGCGCACGCCGGCGCCGCGGATGCCTGCGTCGTGCCACGCCTTGGCATCGGTCACGGCGATGTTCTCGCCGGTGACCGGCCCGAACTCGACCCGCGGATCGCTGCCGGACGACTCGACCAGACCGGTGACGGGACGGTTGGCGATCAGCGGCCGGCGCACCCCATCGGCGTCGTCGGCCGCGGCGAGCTCGTCGACCCTCGACGCGGCGATCGACACCTGCACGACCTCGCCTGGCACCGTGCCCGTGACCACGCCGCCGAGCGCTCGCGCGGCGGCGCGCGCGCCCGCCACGTCGTCGGTGAGGAGCTCCACGACCACCCGATCGCCCGGTGCCGCGACGGCCAGCTCGTCGAGCAGCGCCGGGTCGGTGATCTCGCCGCCGGTCGATGCGCCGTCGTCGAGCGGGGTCGCCGCTGCCGTACTCGACACGGCGAGCACGGTCGCCAACGAGATCGCGGCACAGGCGCGGGCCAGCGGGGCAGCCCTGCGGGTGATGCCACGACGTCTCATCGCCAGCGTCGCCGTGTGCTCGTCGTCGATGATGTCTTCGGCTCGGTGCGGGGCAGCGGTGGTGCGACCAGCTCGGCATCGGCGAGCGACAGCGAGATGCCGTCGGTGTCGATGTCGAGCGGATCGCTGTTGGCGGCGACCACGATCGGGGCCTCCTCGCGCGGCTTGCGACCGTTCACGATCTGGTCGACGCCGAGCATGCCCGCAGCGAGCGCAGCGCCCGCCGCGCCGTGGCGACGTTTGGCGTGGGCGATACGCGTGGCGATGTCGCCGCCCGCATCGAACGGCGCCGGTGGGAGATCGTCCCGGTCGACGTCGGCGGAGTGCCCGGGCGCGTCGTCGTCTTCGGGAGCTCCGCCCATACCCCCCAACCTACTCGGGAACGGTTCGTTCCTGCGCTCGGGGAGCCGGCGGCCGAGGTCGCACCGGGTGGCCGATCCGCGCCGCACCCATCCCGGCTCGACCCCCTGCACCCGCCCTGACGCCACCGTGGCCCAGGGGTATCGCGCGATCGCACAAGCTGTTTCATTACTGTTTCCGGTGTGGTAGATGGGGATGCGATCCATCGGGCGGCCGCCGCCCTGCGCACGGCTCTCGTGGGCCGTCCCATCTCGCGCTTCGACTCGTCCGTGCTCGAAGGGCCCGTCCCCGCGGTCGGGCGCATCGTCGAGCGAGTCGAGAGCCACGGCCGCAACCTGGAGATCGTCTGGGACGACGGCCTCATCCTCCACACGAACTTGAGGCTCAGCGGCACGTGGCATCTGTACCGTCACGGCGAGCGCTGGCGCCGACCCGGCACGCAGATGCGGGTCGAGATCCAGACGGTCGACTGGATCGCGGTGTGCTTCAACGCCCCGATCGTCGAGACCTACCGCGAGTTCGACCGCTACCGCCACCCCGGCTTCGGACCGCACGGTCCCGACCTCAGCCGACCCGACGCCGACCTCGATGAGAGCATCAACCGGCTGTACCACTACCACGACCAGCTGGCGCCCGTGAGCGAGGCGTTGCTCGACCAGCACGTCGCCAACGGCATCGGCAACGTCTACCGGTGCGAGGTGTTGTGGGCGTGCGGTGTGCACCCGTTCGCGCCGGTGTCGGCGCTCGATGCCGACGACTGCTCGCACCTCATCACCACGGCCGCCGCGCTCCTGCGATCGAAGCTGCGCCACAGCCCTCGTGTCACGGCGTCGATCACTCAGCCCGGCTCGTTCGTGCGCGGCGACCTGGCGGTGTACGGCCGCAACGGGCAGCGCTGTGCACGATGTGGCGACACGGTGCAGGTGTGCCAGCTCGCCGAGCACGACCGCCTGCTGTACTGGTGCCCCGGATGCCAGGTGCACCGCTCGCTCGACTCGATGCCGGCCCTCGACGAGGAGGCGATGCGCGAGATGGACCCGCACCCTGCGGCGGCGAAGTTCCTCAGCAATCTGCCGTGGCGCCGGAGCCATCCGCTCGCCGGCTGAGCGAGGTCTGCAGACATCCAGCGAGCGAGGCATCGAGCCTCGACCTGAGATCGAGGGTCGCCGGTGTCAGCCCTTCCGGGCCCTGGCCGCCTTGGTGTTGTCCTTCGGGCGGCGCAGCTCCTTGCGCTTCACGAACCGCAGGCCGCTCCAGGTGTCGTCGATCGCGCAGACCTTGTTGTCGACCCAGCCGGTCGGCAGGATCACCGCGCGCAGCACGTCCTCGGTGATGTCGGTCTCCATCCCGGAGGTGCGTTTCGGCCAGGCGATCCACACGGCGCCGTCGGGGGACAGGGGAGCGGTGAGCTTCGGCCAGTCGGCGGCGAGCACGACGCGCTGGGTGCAGAAGGCGATCACGATGTCGAGCGGCGGCATCAGCGACTGCTGCCAGACCGCATCGCCCAGATCGCCGTCGGCCGTGAGGAGATCGGCGAAGTGCTCGGGCGCGCGGCGGACCGTGAACACCGTCTCGCCGGTGATGCCGAGCTTCTTCGGCAGCGGGGTCTGCGAGTAGCCCGCGGTCACGACGGGTCCCCCGATCGGAGCCCGGAGTTGCACATGACCTTGTCGACGTCGATCTCCACCACGACGCGATCGTCGCGCACCTTCGGCTGCCGGTAGCGCACCGCATAGGCGGCCACCGCCGCTGCGACGTCGTCGGTGTCGGCACTCACACGCGTGACGCCCTCGAACGTGAGCCATCGTCCGCCGTCGACCTGGCAGACCGCTGCCCGTCGTCCGCCACCGGCGTGGGCCGCCTTGGCCGCGGCCGCGAAGGTGATCACCCGCACGACGCCGCGCTCGACGTCGTAGGTGAACCCGACGGGCACCACGTGCGGGCTGCCGTCGGCGCGGAGCGTGGTGAGCGTGGCGAGGTGTCGCTCGGCGAGGAACTCGCGCGCCGCCGCGCTCAGGGTTTGCTGCATCCGCCCATCATGCCGGGGCCCCACCCGAACCGACCGCGATGAGAGATGAGTGCCGGTGCCGCCCCGATCTCTCATCGCCGCCGCCACCCACCCGGACGCGATGAGAGATGGGGGCGCGAGCGCCGCTCATCTCTCATCGCGTGGATGCCGTGGGCGGGCTGGTCAGGTGGTGGCGATGGCCTGGAGGATGTCGGCGTTGGCCGCCCGCCGGGCGGGGACCCATGCAGCCAGCACGGCCACCACGATCGATGCGATCACGAAGATCGCGATGCTCGTGATCGACACGCTGAACGAATTGAGGCCCTGGTCCTCCAACGCCTTCACCACGATCCAACCGAGCGTCAATCCGAGCACCGTGCCCATCAACGCACCGAGGAGGGCGGTGATCACCGCTTCCCAGCGGATGCTGCTGCGCACCTGCGGCCGGGTCATCCCGATCGCTCGCACCAGTCCGAGCTCACGGCGTCGCTCGTAGACGGCGAGCAGGAGGGTGATCACGATGCCGAGCACGGCGATGAACACCGACATCAGCAGCAGGGCGTAGATGAAGTTGAGGAAACCGTCCACCTGCGACGACTGGTCGTCGATGAACTCCTCCCGCGTCTGCACCTTGCTCGTCGGGTAGCGGTCGGTGACGGTTCGGATCGCTGCTTCGGCCTGCTCGGTCGACACGCCGTCGGCGGACTGCACGAGCACCTGGACGTCGAACAGGTCGGTGGTCTGTCCGTCGAACAGCGCCCGGTCGACGATCAGGTTGCCGAAGTCCTCGGAGTCGAAGATGCCGGCGACGGTGAGGTCCCTGGTGTCCTGGTTCTGGAAGATCACCTGTACCGAGTCGCCGACGACGAGCCCGTCGCGGTCGGCCTTGTCGGTCGACATCAGGATGCCGTTGCCGTCGAGGTCGGCCCAGCCGCCGGCGGTGAACGGGAGGTCGAACAGGGTGGCGGCGCGCTCGGGATCGACCGTGAGCACCGATTTGCCGACCGGCTGACCCTCCTCGACCAACTGCACGAGGTTGACCCCGATGCCCACGGCACCTGCCACTTCGGACAGCTCGTTCAGCTCGTCGGTGAGGGTGGTGGGCAGGCCACCGAAGCCCTGCGAGTCGCTCGTGCTCACGGCGAAGTCGCCGCTGAACTGCTCGCCGATCGATTCGCGGATCGAGGTCTTCACCGACGAACCCAGCGTCGACACACCGATCAGCAGCGCCAGGCCGATGGCCAGGGCACCCGCGGTGAGCGCCGTGCGCTTGGGACTCGTCGCCGCGTTCCGGCCGGCGATCTCGCCCGACACGCCGCGCATGGCGGTGAGGGGTCGGGTGACGATCCTCGACACCGGTGCGGCGAGGAGCGGACCGAGCACCACGAGCGAGCCGAACAGACCCGCCGCGCCGGGCCCGAGCCAGATGGCGTCGCCGCCGACACCGAGCACGATGCAGACGACGGCGACGGTGAGCAGCAGCGCGCCGGTGACCATGCGGCCGCGGCTGAGTGCGGAGCGGTCGACGGCCACGTCGCGCATCGCCGCGAGCGGCGGCACACGACCCGACCGGATGGCCGGTGCGATGGCGCAGATCAGCGTGACGACCACGCCGACGATCACACTGACGACCAGCACCCACGGCTTCACCGTGAGCGATGTGTCGGACGGCCCGAAGCCGGTGGCGGTGAGCAGCTTGATGATGGCCGTCGCCAGCCCGACGCCGCCGACGAAGCCGAGCAGGCCGCCGACGAGTCCGACCACGATCGCCTCGACGAACAGCACCCGCGTCACCTGGCCCCGGCTCGCACCGATGGCCCGCAGCAGTGCGTTCTCACGCTGACGCTGGGCGGCGCTGATGCTGAACACGTTGTAGATGATGAAGCTGCCCACGAACAGGGAGATGACCGCGAAGATCGTGAGGAAGATCGTGAAGAACTGCAGGCCCTCCTGCACGGCCGTCTGGTTCTCCTCGGTGATCTCGGTGCCGGTGAGCGCCTCGATGTCGCGCCCCGTGTACTGCTGCTCGATGAGCGCGGCGAGCTCCTCGTCGGTGATCGAACCGTCGCTCACCACGGCGATCGAGTCGACCAACCCGGGCTGGCCGATGACGAACTCCTGTGCGGTCGGCAGGTCGAACAGGGCCCAGGTGGCGCCGCCCGAGGTGTCGGATCCGGCGAACGTGGCGATACCCGACACGGTGAACTCGCGGACGCCGGCCTTGCCGGTCACCTGCACGGTGTCGCCGACTTCGATCTTGCCCTCCTTCGATGCGCGTCGGTCGATCACGACCTCGGTGGCATCGGCGGGGCCGGTGCCCTCGGCGAGCGCCCACGGCGAGCTCGGCGAGTCGATCCACACGCCGCCGAACTTGGGCGGGCCGTCCTGGCCGACGACGGTGCCGTCGGCCGTGGCGATGCGGGCGAACCCCTGGATGTCGCCCTCTGCCTCGGCGACGCCCGGCAGGGCGCGCACCTCGGCGATGAGCGTGTCGGGGATGCGGTCGCGGCTCTCGGCGCCGAAGTCCCCCTCGATCACGTTCGACGAGCGGACGAAGGCGTCGGTGTTCTCGTAGGCGTTGGCGAAGAGTCGGTCGAAGCTGCCCCGGATGGTGTCGCTGAAGACGAACACACCCGAGAGGAAGGCACAGCCGGCGATGACCGCCAGCGAGGTGAGCAGCAACCGACCCTTGCGGGCCAGTGCGCTCTTCAGAGCGATGCGGAACACGGCGTCACTCCCCGAAGTGCTTCATGCGGTCGAGCACGCGCTCGGCCGTGGGCTGGTGCATCTCGTCGACGATCTTGCCGTCGGCGAGGAACACCACACGATCGGCGTAGCTGGCGGCGACCGGGTCGTGGGTGACCATCACGATGGTCTGGCCGAGCTCGCGCACGGCGAGGCGCATGAACTCGAGGATCTCGGCGCCGGTGCGGCTGTCGAGGTTGCCGGTCGGCTCGTCGGCAAAGATGATCGTCGGTCGGCTGGCGAGCGCACGGGCGACGGCCACGCGCTGTTGCTGGCCGCCGGACAGCTCGCTCGGCCGGTGCTTCAGACGATCGCGGAGTCCGACGGTGTCGATCACCCGGTCGATCCACTGCTGGTCGCCCTTCGAGCCGCCGAGCAGCAGGGGCAGGGTGATGTTCTCGATCGCGGTGAGCGTGGGCACCAGGTTGTAGGCCTGGAAGATGAAGCCCACCTCGGTGCGGCGAAGCTCGGTGAGCTGCTTGTCGTTCAGCGTGGCGAGGTAGGTGTTGCCCACGTACACCGCGCCGCTCGTGAGCGAGTCGAGGCCGGCGAGGCAGTGCATGAGCGTGCTCTTGCCGGAACCCGACGGGCCCATGATCGCCGTGAAACGGCCGGCCTCGAACGCGACGGTGACGCCGTCGAGGGCCCGCACCTCACTGTCGTCCTTGCCGTAGATCTTCACCGCGTCGACCGCACCGGCGGCGGCCGTCATCGTGGGCGTCGCCGTGCCGGCACCAGTGGCACCGACGGTGACGGGCGCTCCGGGGGCTCCGGGCGCGGAGGAGGGGAGGGGGGCGTCGAAACTCATGGGAACAGTTGTACCGCGGTGCGCCGCAGCTCACGTCCCCACTTCGGCGGATTGGTGTCACCCTGAGGGTGGAACCGAGTCGACCCGGCGTGCGCCGTTGGGGCGGTCAGGCACCGTCGCCGGGGGTGACGAGGCCCGACTCGTAGGCCACGACCACCACCTGCACCCGATCGCGCAGGTCGAGCTTCGCGAGGATGCGACCCACGTGCGTCTTCACCGTCGCCTCGCCGAGGTACAGCGCTTCGGCGATCTCCGCGTTCGACATGCCCTTGGCGACGAGCCGCATCACGTCGAGCTCGCGCTCGGTGAGGTCGTCGAAGCCGGCCAGCGTCGCGGACGGGTCGACCGCCGGGCGCCGGGCCACCTCCTCGATCAGCAGTCGGGTGACCGACGGGGCGAGCAGGGCATCGCCGCGGGCCACGACGCGCACCGCTTCGATGAGCTGCTCGGCCGGCGCGTCCTTCAGCATGAAGCCGCTGGCGCCGGCGCGCAGGGCCGCGTACACGTAGTCGTCGAGGTCGAACGTGGTGAGGATCAGCACCCGTGGCGGTGCGGTCGCCGCCGTGATGAGCGCGGTCGCCTCGATGCCGTCCATGTGCGGCATGCGCACGTCCATCAACACGACGTGCGGGTCGCAGCGTCCGGCCAGCTCGACCGCGGCGCGGCCGTCGGCTGCCTCGCCGACGACGGTGATGTCGGGTTCGCTCTCGACGATCATGCGGAACCCGGCGCGCACCATCGCCTGATCGTCGACGAGCATCACGCGGATCATGCGGCCTCCGGGAACACGGCGCGCACGCGCCAACCGCCGCCCGACCGCGGGCCTGCCTCGAAGGTGCCTCCGAACATGCCCACACGTTCGCGCATCCCGATGATGCCGAAACCCGGATCGTGGGTGAGCGTGCTCGCACCACGCCCGTCGTCCTCCACCGTCACGGTCAACCGGCCGTCGGCCCGCTGGACGGCGACGGCGACGCGGTCGACGCGGCCCGCATGGCGACGGACGTTGGTGAGGGCTTCCTGCACCACGCGGTAGGCGGACAGCTCGACCGCCGCCGGCACGCCGTCGAGGTCGCCGTCGGTGTGCAGCTCGATCGGCAGGTCGGACGCCGCCGCCACGAGCTCACCGAGCGCGGACAGCGAGGGCTGCGGGGCGAGATCGGCGCCACTGTCGCCGTCACCGCGGTCACCGCGATCGCTGCGCAGCACGCCGAGGATGCGGCGCATCTCGCTCATCGCCTCGCGCCCGGTCGACTCGATGTTCTCCAGTGCACCGATCGCCTGGTCGGGGTGGGCTCGCACCTGCCGCCGTGCCGCGCCGGCCTGGATGATCATCACGCTCAGGCTGTGGGCGACGACGTCGTGCATCTCACGGGCGATGCGAGTGCGCTCCTGCTGCACCTGCTGCACGGCCAGCAGCTCGCGTTCGCGTTCGGCCCGCTCGGCGCGCTCGACCAGTTCGTCGGCACGTTCGCGACGTCGGCGCATGTTGTCGCCGAGCAGCATCGCCCCGATGTACAGCACCGTCGTGCTGATGAGTGCCTCGACCTCCACCCCGTCGACCACCACGCCCACGCCGACGAAGCCGACCAGGCAGGCGAAGGTGAGCGTGCCCGACACGACCAGGCGCCGCCCTGCCACGTACGCACCGAGCGAGTAGGCCGCCATCAGGATGTTGAGGAAGCCGGCGCCGATCATCTCCGACGCCTGCAGGATGCACTCGGGCACGCTGACGGCCACCAGCACGGCCACCGGCCACCGTCGCCGCCACGCGAGCGGCACGGTCGAGGCGAGCACGAGGACCGGCGACCACCAGGTGGGTTCGGTGATCTCCGTGTCGACGGTGTCGGTGATGAGCGCGTGAGCGCCCAGTGCCAGGACGGTGACGAACCCGGCCAGCATCGCATCGGCGGCCCGGGGATGGCTGCGCAGCCAGAGCACCGGCCGTGGGCGTCGGCGGCCGCGGGTGGCCGCGTCCGCAGGGCGCGTCGGTGCTGGCGGCGGTCCTGCGGAGCTCACGAGCACGGAACCTACCCTCGGCCTGCGGAAACGTCGTCCCTCTCCAGGTGGATGTGCCGTACGCTTCGGGAGTGATGCTCTGCCCCTCGTGCGCAGCGCCCCTGGCCCCGGGAGCGCGCTTCTGCTCCTCCTGCGGCCACGCCGTCGCGGCAGGTCAGGCCGAGGAACGACGCATCGTCACCGTCCTGTTCGGCGATGTCGTCGGCTTCACCTCCCTCGCCGAGCACCTCGACCCCGAGCAGGTGAAGCGGCTCATCGACGGCGTGTTCGAGCGCCTGGTCGACGACGTCACCGCGTTCGGCGGGCGGGTCGACAAGCTGCTCGGCGACGGCATCCTCGCCCTGTTCGGCGCCCCGGTCGCCCACGAGGACGACGCCGAGCGCGCCGTGCGGTCGGCACTGCGCATGCAGGAGACCATCGATCGCTACGTCGAGGACGAGAGTCCTGCACACTCGCTCAAGCTCCGCATCGGCATCAACACCGGTGAGGTGCTCGTCGGCACGCTGGCCGGCACCGACTACACGGCGATGGGCGATGTGGTGAACACGGCGTCTCGTCTGCAGGCCGAGTCGCCGCCCGGGGGTGTGCTCGTCGGCGAGGCCACCTACGCGCTCACCAATGACGTCATCGAGTACGGCCCGCCCACCGAGCTGCAGCCGCGCGGTCGCGAGCAGTCGATCACCACCTGGCTGGCGCGCGGCACCCTCACCGCCCCCGGCGCCCGCGTGCGGCGCACCGACCTCCGCCTCGTCGGCCGCGACCCCGAGCTCACCCTCGCCCGTGCCGCACTGAAGCTCGGCATCGACGAGCACCGCACCCTGCTGCTCAACGTCGTGGGCGAGAGTGGCGTCGGCAAGAGCCGGCTCATCGACGAACTGCTCGACACCCTCGACGAGATCGGGGCCAGCTCGGCGGCCGTGCTCGAAGGCGTGTGCGCGCCCTATGGCGAGTCGAACGTCTGGTCACCCATCGCCTCGGCGATCGCGGGGCACCTCGGCTTCGATCCAGCGCTCGGTCTCGACGAGCTGCGCGAACGTGCGCTCGGCAAGGCGGCGAAGCTGCTCGCCACCGACGGCATCACCCCCGAGGTGGAGCGCGCGGTCGAGGCGTTCCTGCACCTGCTCGGCCACGAGTCGGCGCTCGACGCGCTCGACGGCACCGTGCGCCGCGACGCGGTCCACCGGGCGATCACGCGGGTCATCGAGATGCGCGCCGCCAAGGGCCCGCTCGTGCTGTGGATCGACGACCTCCACTGGGCCGATCAGGTCGTGGTCGATCTGCTCGAGCACCTCGTCGGCGCCGTGCAGCGCCTGCCGTTCGTGCTCATCACCTCGATGCGGCCGGGCGGCGACGTGCCGTGGCCGCCGTCCACCGATCGCACCACGGTGTTGTCGCTCACCGTGCAGCCGCTCGCGCGCGCCGACAGCGACGAGCTCGCGATCGAACTGCTCGGTCAGCTCACCGGTGCGGTCAACGACGGCCACACCGGGGAGACGATCATCCCCGACCAGAAGCTGCTCGGCGCGCTGTTCGACCGCAGTGGCGGCAACCCGCTGTTCTTGCAGCAGTTGGCCGGGGTGGTGGCCGAAGAGGGTCCGTCGAGCGAGCTGCCCGACTCGCTGCGCGCGCTCATCGCGGCCCGGCTCGACCAGCTGAACGTCACCGAGCGCCAGGTGCTCGACAACGCCGCCACCCTCGGGCTGTCGGGCACCCTCATGTCGCTCGAGCGGTTCGCCGCGGCCATCAACCAGCCGTTCGATCGCCTCACCGTGTCGGCCCTCGACGCCAAGGGGTTCCTCGTGGTCGAGGGGCAGCGGTGGCGGTTCCGCAGCGACTCCGTGCGCGAGACCACCTACCAGACGCTCACCAAGGCGTCGCGGGCCCAACGCCATGCCGGTGTCGCTGCCACCCTCGCGGCCTACGCACCGACGGCCATCGACGACCTGGCCCATCACGCTGCCACCGCGGCCGAGCTGGTGGGCGAGCTCGGACAGGTCGAGAAGGTGCCGCCCACCATCCGTACCGACGCCGTGCGCGCCCTGTCGATCGCCGCACGTCGCGCCCGCGACAGCGGCAGCCACCGCCTGTCCGTCCGCCACGCGACGCGGGCCATCGCGCTCATGAACGGGCATCCGTCCGAACAGGCCGATCGGATCGCGCTGATGCTCGTCCGCTGCGCCGGTCTCATCGAGACTCGCGACTGGGCCGTGGCGCGCACCGATCTGGCCGCCCTGCTCGCCGATGCGACGGCGCGCAAGGACGCCGCGGTCGAGGGCGAGGCCCGTCGCCTGCTCGGCTCGCTCCACCACCTGCAGGGTGATCCGGTCGGTGCCCGCGCCGAACTCGGCCGCAGCGTCGACCTCCTCCGTGCCGCCGGTTCGCCGACGCTGCTCGCCGACGCGCTGCGTCAACGCGGGTTCATCGAACTGTTCGGTGGCTCGCTGTCGGATGCCGAGTGGCACTTCGGCGAGGCAGAAGCGGTCTACCGCGAGCTCGGTGACGAGCGCGGCCTCGCCTACATCGAGCAGCACCGCGCCTGGTTGTCGTTCCTGTCGGGCGACCTCGACCTGGCCGACGAACGACTGCACCGGGCCGCCGAGACGCACAGCCGGCTCGGCGACCGCAACGGCGTGGGCTGGGCCTTCGGGCTGCTCGCCTTCGTGCGGTTCTTCCAGCGCCGGTTCGTGGAGGCGGAGGACCTCGCGAGCGTCGTGCAGGCCGAGGCGCTCGAGCGGGGCGACGACTGGGCCGCAGCGATGATGCAGACGCTGATGGCCGACCTGCGCCTGTGGCACGGCCGGCTCGACGAGGCGATGTCCAACGCCGAACAGGCGCGCACACGCTTCCGCCGTCTCGGCGACAAGTTCGGCATGGTGCAGGCGCTGTCCGCACTGGTGCGCACGCAGGTGGCCCTCGGCCGCTCGGCCGGCGCCCAGCGCACGACCGAGGAGCTGCTCTCGCTCGCCGAGGGGTCGCCCGCCGGTCCGGTGCCGTTGCTCGCCGTGGCGGGTGCGGCGATGCACCGCGGCGACGCCAAGGTGGCGCTGTCGATGGTGGCGCGGGCCGAGGAGCAGATGCTCGAGCGCACCTCCGGCACGTTCGAGCTGTCCGTCCTCCACGCCATCGCCGCCGCACAGAGCGGTTCGCTCGACGAGGCCCTCGCCGCGCTCGACGACGTGCCGCCCGCGGCGCTCGACCATCCGTTCGCCCGGACGGCCGCCGCGCTCGTGGCGTCGCTCACTGGTGACGCCGCCGGAGCGGTACGCGATGCTGATCTCGTGGCCACCACCCAGGGTTCCACCTATCTCGATCGGGCGATCGCCGCTGTCGCCGCTGCCGGTGCACACGCGGAGATGTCCGAGCGCGAGTCGGCTCGGGACGTGCTCGACGTGGCGCTGCAGGAGTGCCTCGTCGTCGGTGACGTCGTCGCCATCGCACTGCTCCAACGCACGTACGCCCACGTCGTCGGTGCCGACCACGCGTCCGGTGGAGGCGACGCCTCGGTGCTCGGCGAGGGCTGGCTCCACGTGATCGAGCAGCTGCCCACGCCGGAACACGCGGCATGACCAGCTGGCTCGGTGGTCACGACGACGAGGCGACGTTGCTCGCCGTGCGCACCGGGCTCGCCGATCAGCTCGCTCAGCTCCGCGGCGACACCGCCCAGGCGTGCCCCGGGCGCAGCGCAGCGCTGATCGAGGCGCGCATCGGCCAGATGATCACCGGTGTGGGTTCGCTGGCGGTCTTCGGCCCGCTCGATGCCGCTGAGGAGACGGTCGTCGCCGTTGCCGAACAGTTCGCCCTCGACGTGCACGGCATCGACGACGCGCTGATGGCACGGCTGGGCGAGCACTACGCCCCGGCCGAGCAGGTCGCGATCATGTTCCGCATGGCCTTCGCCGACGGGTTCACCAAGCTGCGCCGCGTGCTCGACGTGCCCGCGGCACCCACGCCCGGCGACGCGACCACGACCGCCGCCACCACCACCACGACCGGAGAGGGAGCCTGATGTCCACCGTGCCCCGACTGCCCAGCGCCGTGCCCGACCAGGCGGCCAACTTCGGCACGATCCTGGCCCACCATCCCGAGCTCGCCCGTGCCTTCGGCACCACCTACGCGACGTTCTGGTCGCACGGGGTGCTCGACCATCCCACCAAGGAAGCGGTCCGGATCCGCAACGCCCGCATCACCGACTGCGGGTATTGACGCAACGTCCGCTTCGCGGTCGCGAAGCAGCAGGGCCTCGATGAGACGCTCGTCGAACAGATCGACGACGACCATGCGTCGTCCTCGTTGTCACCGCGCTACAAGCTCGCCCTCCGGTTCGCCGACTCGTTCCTCGGTGCGGGCGGCCCGCCGCCGGCCGACGTGCAGGCGGCCTTGCTCGAGGAGTTCACCGAGGCCGAACTGGTCGAGATGGGCATCGGCCTGGCGCTGTTCCACGGGGTGTCGAAGATGCTGATCGCGCTCGGGTGCGAGCCCGAGGAGATGGACATCACCGAGTCGCGCACACCGGGCAGCTGAGGGACCAGCCCGCGTCGCTCAGACGTGGAACGTGAGCGCCGGTGCCGGCCGCTCCGGCGCAGCGACCTCGCTGCTGGCCCAGCCGAGGTAGATCAGCGCGGTCACGTGGGTGCCCGGCTCCCACCCGACGAGCTCGGCGACCACGTCGTTCGCGCCCTTCGGGCACGAGCCCCAGTAGGTGGCGAGGCCGGCTGCGGTGGCCGCGAGCAGCAGGTTCTGGATGCCGGCCGCGACCGCGTCGCGGTTCTCGGCGGTGCGCAGCGGCGAGTCGCCCGATGCCGTGCCGACCACGAGGGTGGCCGGGGTGCGCAGGTACTTGCCGCGTGCCTTCGACACCTTCTCCGGCGGGTCGCCATGGGCGTCCATCGCGTCGGCGATCGCGTTGCCGAGCCGACCCCGCGCGTCGCCCTCGAGCAGTGCGAAGCGCCAGGGCCAGGTGCGCTTGTGGTTGGGCGCCCAGGTGGCGAGCTCGCAGAGCCGGGTGACGAGATCGTGCGGCACGGGGCGGGACTGGTCGACGAGCATGCTCGTCCGACGCGCCCGGATCAGCGGGTCGAGGGCGTCCAACGCAACGAGTTCCATGCCCCGAGGCTACGGGCCACCCACCCGAGTGCCAGCCGTACACCCGAGTGCGAGCCGTCCAGCGGAGTGCCAGCAGCCCATCCGAGGGATCGGGGCACCCCCGGGGGTGCCTCTGGCACTCGGATGGACGGCCGCCCGCCGTCAGAGGCTGCGGATGAAGCCGCTGACCTCGTCGACCCACCGGCGCCACAGCTGCGGCGGGTAGTCGTGGCCCATGCCGTCGATCAGCACGAACCTCGCCCCGGGGATCAGTTCGGCGGTGCGCTCGCCGCCGCTCGGGGTGATGAGGGTGTCCGCGCTGCCGTGCATCACCAGCGTGGGCACCGTCACCTCGCGCAGCAGGTGCGCCCGCGGGGCCGATGCCCGGATCGCGAAGAACTGGCGGGTGGTGCCGTCGGGGGTGAACGCCCGGTCGAACGAGCGCTCGGCATCGGCGCGCAGCCGGTCCTCGTCGAAGAACTCGGGGCTGCCCCAGATGCGCAGGCCGTCGATCCAGCGCTGCACATGGCTCTCGCGGTCGGTGGCCGGTGGTGCCGTCAGCTGTGCGAACGCCTCGGGTGGGCTCTGGCCGAACTCGGGCTCGCCGGTGGCCGACATCACCGACGTCATCGACAGCAGCCGATGCGGATGCTCGACCGCCAGCGTCTGCACGATCATGCCGCCCATCGACAGACCCATCACGTGGGCGCGCTCGATGCCCTCGGCGTCGAGGACCGCGATCGCGTCGGCCGCCATGTCGCCGAGCAGGTAGGCGTTGCCCGCCTCGCCCACCGGCGCGCCGGCGAACGAGGTGGACAGGCCCACGTCACGGTTGTCGAAGCGGATGACGAAGAGGCCCTCGGCGGCGAACATGTCGCACCAGGCATCCTGGTAGTTCGAGCTCTGGCTCCCGAGACCGTTGACCATCAGCAGCGTCGGATCGCTGCGGTCGCCGAAGGTCTCGTACCAGAGCTCGCACTCGCCGTTGCGGGCCCAGGTCACGTCACTCGCCGATCAGCTGCTTGCGGAGCTCGCGCTTGACGAACTTGCCGTTCGCGTTGCGCGGCAGCTGGTCGTCGAGGAACCACACCTTCGCCGGGATCTTGTGCTTGGCGATCCGCTCGCCGAGGAAGGCGCGCAGCTCGGCCTCGGTCATCGAGGCTCCGGGCTTCAGCACGATCGCGCAGGCGACCTCCTCGCCGAGGCGCTCGTCGGGGATGCCGAACACGGCCGTCTCGGCCACGTCGTCGTGCTGGTAGATCGCGGTCTCGACCTCGCTGCAGTACACGTTCTCGCCGCCACGCAGCACCATGTCCTTGGCGCGGTCGACGATGAAGACGAAGCCGTCCTCGTCGATCTTGGCGATGTCGCCGGTGTTGAACCAGCCGTCGCGGATCGAATCGGCGGTGGCCTCGGGCCGGTTGAGGTAGCCCTTGATCACGACGGCGCCGCGCACACACAGCTGGCCGACGGTGTCGGGGCCGGCCGGCAGGTCGTTGCCCTCGTCGTCGACGAGCTTGGCGTCGAGGGTCGGCACCACCGGGCCGCACGAGGCAGGCTTCTCGATGAAGAAGCGGGCCGAGTTCGCGGTGACGATGCCGTGGGTCTCGGTGAGGCCGTAGCCGGTGGACGGCGCACCCTTGCCCTTCAACGCGCCGGCGATCTTGTCGACCAGGTCGGGCTGGAGTGCGGCGCCGCCGCCGCCCATGCCCTGCAGGCTCGAGGTGTCGCGCGATTCCCAGTCGGGGTGCTGCAGCAGCTCACGGCTCATCGTCGGCACGCCGGAGAACGTGGTGACGCCCTCGCGCTCGATCAGTTCGAGCGCTCGACCCGGGTCCCACTTGTAGGTGAACACGATGCGGGAACCCGTGAGCGTGGCCGGGTGGAGCAGGCAGTTGCAGGCGGTCACGTGGAACAACGGGGTGGGCGCCATGTACACGTTCTGCGCCGGCGGCGGAGTGGTGGGCGCTGCGGGCGGCTCGACCTCGCCGGCGGCGACTGCCTTGCCCTCGGCGGCCGCCGTGGCGGTGCCCATGAACACGAGGTTCATCAGGTTGTGCACCGAGCCGCGGTGGGTGAGCTGGGCGCCCTTCGGGAAGCCGGTGGTGCCCGAGGTGTAGAAGATCGTCGCGTCGTCGTCGGGGTCGATCGTGGCAGCGGGCAGGTCGGCCGGGGCATCGGCGCCCACGACGACGTCGGCCCAGCGGCTGGCGTCGGCGGGCAGCTCACGGTCGGACCGGACGCTGATCACGTGCATCGGGCCGCCGGCGCGCACCTCGTCGAGCACGTGCAGGGCGCGCTCGAGCCGCTCGTCGTCGGCGATCAGCACCTTCGGGCGCGAGTCGGTGAGGCCGTACGACATCTCCGTCGGGGTCCACCAGGCGTTCATACCGACCACGGCCGCACCGACCGAGATCGTGGCCCAGTAGCCCACGACCCATTCCGGATAGTTGCGCATCGCGAGCGCCACGCGATCGCCGCTGCCCACACCGTGGGTGTCGCGCAGCCGGTGGGCGAGGGCGCGCACCTGGGCCTGGATCTCGCCGTACGTGTACCGCTCGTCCTCGTAGACGATGTAGTCCTTCTCGCCGTGCGGGGCGGTCATCTCCCACACCGACCGCATGTTCGGGGGCGCCGACGTGAACACCTTGATGGGCACGTCACGGACGACGATCTCGGACACTTCGAAGGGCGAGCCCGGAGCGGTGAGCTCCTGGCGGGCGGTCAGGTAGTGGTGCATCACGGGGGCCATCGTTGCAGGAGGACTGTGTCCGCTGCCACACGGACCGGCGGGGCGGCATGGCACGATCGGGGTCGTGGACGAACCGCTGCACCCGACCGACCACCCGACGGCGCTGATCGTCGGTCGCTTCAACCCGCCCCATCTCGGGCACAGCTTCATGATCGACTGGGCGGCCGAGCGGGTGGGGCGGCTGGTCGTGTTCGTCAACACCCGTGACGGCGAGCTGGTGCCGGGCGAGCTGCGCGCCGGTTGGTTGGCCGAGCTGCACCCGCAGGTGTCGGTGGTGGAGGTGCGCCACGACCTCGACACCGACTTCGACGACGAGGGCCTGTGGGCCCGGTGGATGGCGTTGTTCCGCGAGCGCTGGCCGCACGACGAGGGCCCGCACGCGGTGTTCTCGAGCGATCCGTACATCGACGAATTGGCCCGCCGCTTCGGGGCGGTCGCGATCGTGGTCGATCCGGAGCGGACGACGGTGCCGATCAGCGCGACGATGATCCGCGAGTCGCCGGCCGAGCACCTCCACCGCCTTGCCCCGAACGTGCGGGCCTGGGTGGAGACCAATCTCGTCTGAGCGTGTCCCCCCTCCCCGGCGCGCTGGTCCACCCGAGTGGCACCGGTACACCCGGGTGCACCGGGAACCCTCGGGTGGGCGGCTGGCACTCGGGTGGGCGGCTGGCACTCGGGTGGGCGGCTGGCACTCGGGTGGGCGGACGCGGCAGCGCCCCGCCGTCTCGTGACAGCGGGGCGCCGGCTTGCAGTGCTGACGGGGGTCCGGACCACGCCCTGGGGCGTGACCGGTCGTCAGATCAGTCGTTGTGGGGGATCACTTGTTCGGCTGGGGCAGGGTGCGCAGGTACGGCTTGACCGTGGTCCAGCCCTGCGGGAAGAGGGTCTTGGCCTCGTCGTCGGTGACGGCGGCGCCGATGATGACGTCGCCACCGTCGGTCCAGTTGGCCGGGGTGGCGACCTTGTACTGCGCAGTCAGCTGGAGGCTGTCGATCACGCGAAGGATCTCGTCGAAGTTGCGACCCGTGCTCGCGGGATAGGTGATGGTGAGCTTCACCTTCTTGTCGGGGCCGATCACGAACACCGAGCGGACGGTGAGGGTGTCGTTCGCGTTCGGGTGAATCATGTCGTAGAGGTCGGCGACCTTGCGCTCGGGATCGCCGATCATCGGGAAGTTCACCGGTGTGCCCTGGGTCTCGCCGATGTCGCCCTCCCACTTCAGGTGGGATTCGACGTCGTCGACCGAGAGGCCGATCACCTTCACGTTGCGCTTGTCGAACTCCGGCTTGATCTTGGCGACGTAGCCGAGCTCGGTGGTGCACACCGGGGTGAAGTCCTTGGGGTGGCTGAACAGCACGCCCCACGAGTCGCCCAGCCACTCGTGGAAGCTGATCTCGCCCTGGGTGGTGGGGGCGGTGAAGTCGGGTGCGATGTCGCCGAGTCGGACGGACATGTCGGTACTCCTTGTACGTGTTGCGAGATGGTTGCCAGATGGTGCCGGTCGTGCGATCGGTGCACGTGGTCGAACCGGCGTCACCCTACTCCTATTCCCGACCACTTCAATCGGGATTGACAGGTGACTATTTAGTCACATATTGTCTCACCTGTGGACGAGACGGATCGGGACGACCTGGTGTTCAAGGCGCTGGCCGACCCGACCCGTCGCGCCTTGCTCGACGAGCTGTTCGCGCTCGACGGCCAGACCGTGCAGGCCCTGTGCGACCGCCACCCGGAGATGACCCGGTTCGGGGTGATGAAACACCTGGCCGTGCTCGAGTCGGCGAACCTCGTCGTCTCGATGAAGGAGGGGCGCAGCAAGCGCCACTTCCTCAACCCGATCCCGATCCAGCAGTTGAGCGACCGCTGGATCGGCAAGTACGCCCGGCCGTTCAGCCGGGCGATGACCGACCTCCAGCGCCGGCTGGAACGAGCGCCCCAGGAGGGCTCCGCATGAGTACGCGTCACGTCCACCGCATCTACATCAGAGCGACTGCCGAGCAGGTCTGGGAGGGCTTGGTCGACCCGGCGTTCACACGGCGGTACTTCCACGACACGGCGTTCGACGCCGCGCCGCAGGCCGGGCAACCGTACCGAACGACGATGTCCGGTGGAGCGCCCGCCGTGGACGGGATCATCGAGGTGTGCGAGCCGCCCCATCGGCTGGTGCAGACCTGGCACGTGCTCTACGACGCAGCGATGGCGGAGGAACCGCCGAGCCGGGTGGAGTGGACCATCACCGAAGCGGGCGAGGGACTCGTGCGTCTCGACGTCGTGCACGGCGACCTGGCCCTCAGCCCGCTCACGTGGGCGCACGTGAAGGACGGATGGCCGTTGCTGCTGCACTCGTTGAAGTCGTTGCTCGAGACCGGTGAACCGCTCCCGGAGGAGACCCGTGCCGCCCCCGAAGCCATCGAGGACGCCGACGGCGAGTGGCACCGGGCGCAGGGCATCGTGTGCAACAACGGGGTGTGGGAGATGGTGTCCGCCGATCGCACACCGGCCAACGACGAGGAGATGCTGCGGCGCGCGTACGCCTCGGCGTACCACTGGCAGCGGGCCGCGCGCCGGACGCCGGCGAACGAGGTCCGCGGGCTGTACATGCTGGCAAAGGCGCTGTTGCTGGCCGGTCAGCCCGAGCGGTCGATGCACTACGCAGACGCATGTCTCGCCGGCTGTCTCGAGCACGGCCTGGTCGACTTCGACCTCGCCTACGCCCACGAGGCGCGGGCCCGGGCGCTCGGCGCCCTCGGCGACACCGAGGCGTCGCTCGCCGAATGGACGATCGCGAAGGCGGTGCCCGTGGCCGAACCCGAGGACCGCGAGATCGTCGAAGCCGACTTCGCCGACGCGCCGGTCACCGCCTGAGCGGTGCCGGCCCCTCGGACGCTCACGCGCCGGGTCCGGTGTCGCCCAGGTCGTCGCGCGACCGCCAGATGCGACGATCCATGGCGGACGCTCGCGCAGGTACCAGTTCCCGTTGGCCACCGAGGCGTACCGGCGTCCGGAGGAGCAGCGACCGACGCATCCCTCCATGGCGCCGGTGGTGCATCGGAACCTGCTGGTGCAGGTGTGTCAGGCGGCCCGGCGAACCTGGCCCTCGTGGAGCTGGACCGTCTGGGCCGGGTGCAGGGTCGTCGACCACGCGGCGTGATGCGTCGCCACCACGATCGTGGCGTCGCCCGCACGCTCCGTGAGCGCTCGGGTGAGGCCGGTGAGCTGGTCGGCGTCGAGCGACGCATCGGGTTCATCGAGGACGAGCAGGGACGGACGGCCGGCGAGCGCGGCGGCCAGGGCGACCCGTCGGCGTTGGCCGCCCGACAGACGCCCGCACCGCTCCGCGCCGAGGTCGTCCATCCCGACCGCGACGAGCGCACGGTGCACCATCGCCCGCCTCGAGCGTGGGTCGGTGCCCAGCTCGCGCATCACCGCGACGAGGTCGACGTGGTCGAACACCCGCAGTCGCGGCGGGACGGAGTCGTGCTGGGGCAGGTACCCGAGGGAGCGTCGCGTGGCGAGCAGCGCGGCGTCGATCGCAGCCGCGTCGGCCCGGTCGGCCCGGTCGGCCCGGTCTGTCCGGTCGGCCCGGTCGGCGACGACGCGGCCGGCGACGGTGATCCGACCGGCGTCGGGAGCGACGACGGTGGCGAGCAGCCGGAGCAGCGTCGACTTGCCGCTGCCGTTGGCCCCCTGCACCACCGTGATGCCGGGGCCGACGGTGAGCGAGTCGACCGTGAGCGTGAACCGTTCGGCGAGGCGGACCACGATGCCGTCGAGGTGGAGGGTCGGTGCGGTCATCGGCCGTCCCAGTGCTCGAGGTGCCGGCGGCCGGTGACGAGGACGACGGTTGCGAGGGCAGCCACGGCGAGCGCCACGAGCTGACCGGTCGCGCGGAACGGAGCGGCGGCGTCGCCGGCGGTCTGTGCGATCGCGACCACGAGCATGATCCACGCCGTGCCGACGACGCCGGCAGCCGTGCGCATCCCGAGCCGAGTGCCGATGGCGAGGGTGGTGGCGGTGGTGGCCGCTGCGGGCAGCAGCCAGGCCAGGCGGAGCCAGCCGGCCGACGGCGCGAGGAGCACGCCGAGCAGCGTGAGCGCGGCCGAGGCCGCCAGCACCGTCGCCGTCCGCAGCAGCACGAGACGGAGACCCGAGAGCGGGGCGGCGAGCGACACCTCGTGGGCCCGGTCGGCACCCGACCCGTAGGCGAGGGCGACGCCCACCACGGGCACGAGCGGTGCGAGCGTGAGCAGCACGGCGAGGCGGCCGGCGTCGTCCCACGTGGTGTCGCCGGCGGACGACGCGAACAGCAGCACCACGGCGACCGACACGAACCAGGCGATCCGCAGCGTCGGCGTCGCGGCGACGAGGCGCGCCGTCGGCTCGGGCACCCGTGCTCGCAGCAGCAGTCGCTCGAAGCGGCTGCGGGGCGGCGCGTCGATCCCGGCCATCACGACGTCGAGGTTGTGCGCGAGGCGGGCGTCGAGGTCGGGGATCATCGGAGGTCCTCCTGCAGCACGGAGCGGGCGCGGGCGAGACGGCTCTTCACCGTGCCCTGGGGAATGCCGAGCAGGACCGCTGCCTCGGCGGTGGTGAGCCCGTCGAGGTACACGGCTCGCACGACGTCGTGGAGCTCGGCCGGCAAACGGCCGAGCAGTTCGTGCGCCCGGGTGCCCGGGGCGGGCAGGGGCTCGGGTTCCGGCAGCGTGGCCGCCGGGCTCGGTGCCGGTCGGCGTCGCAACTGGTCGATCAGCTTGCGGAGCGCGATCGTCCACAGCCACGCGCCCACCTCGCCACCGGTGTCGCGATACGTGCCAGCGGATCGCCACACCGCGAGGAACGTGTCCTGCAGCGCGGTGTCGACCAGTTCGGGATCGCCGCACCGACGATGGAGGCGCACCATCAGCATCCGGGCGTGTCGGTGGTACAGGGTCTCGAACGCCCTGCGATCGCCGGCGGCGATCGCAGCGACCACCGCGGCGTCCGAACGCTCCTGGTCCACGCGCACCAGCGTGTCAGCCCGTCGCGGCATCTGCGCGCACTCCCCGTCGCCGGACCCGACGGCCGGTCCGCCGGAACGGGTGGAGCAGCTGCGCGCCGATCGAGGTCGGGACGGGTTCGTCGACGCCGTAGCGCCGCGGTCCCGGGCCGTCGGGCACCCGGAACGTCCCGAACAGCAGGTCCCACACCGGCAGCAGGGTGCTGAAGTTCGTGTTGATGGCCTCGGGTTCGTTCGCGTGGTGCCAGTGGTGGAAGTCGGGCGTGAGCACGAGGAAGCGGAGCTTCCGGAGTCGCCAGCGGACGTTGAGGTGGGCCCAGATGCCGACGACGAACTGGAGCACGGCGAGCGCCCCGGTGATCTCCGCGTCGAACCCGGCGGCGAGCACGAACGCGAACGCGGGCGCGATGAACGCACCGTCGAGCGGGTGGGCGCGGAACCCCGACACCCAGTCGAGGTGGCGGGTGGAGTGGTGGATCGCGTGGAATCGCCAGAACAGCGGGACCGTGTGGCTCCACCGGTGCGTCCAGTACACGAGCACGTCGAACAGCAGGATGCCGGCGGTCGTGCGCACCCAGCCGGGCAGCAGCCCCACCGCCGGCCGGAGCGCCAGGCCCGGGAGCCATGCCAGCGACACCGCGCCGAGCACCACCGCAGCGACGAGGCCGACGAACTGCAGCGCCGGCGACGCCACCGCGTAGGCGAGGTCCGTGCGCAGCGCCAGGCGACGCACGCCCACGGGGTGCCGCCGCCACAGCCGCTCGAGCGGCCACGAGATCACGAACAGCACGGCGATCGCACCGACGGCGGTGTTGCCGACCGCGATGCTCGCCAGTGCTGCCACGGTGCCGGCGAGGGTGAGCGCGACCGTCCGACGGGTGTGCGGGGCGCGATGTCGTGCCGTGGGATCAGGCGCCGGCCAGGGGTGCGCGGTCGGCATGACCGGCCGGGCGGATGCCGGCGGATCGAGCAGCGAGGTGTCCATGTCGTCGCTAACGAGACAGGTCGCCCGAACGGTTCACGACCCGGTGGAACGTGCGAGCCCGAAACCCACGAGCCCCGAAACCCACGAGCCCTGAATCCCACGAGCCCTGAATCCCACGAGCCCCGAATCCCACGAGCATCGCCCTGCCGTGCCGTGGCATCGTGTCCAGATGGACCCCAGCCTCCTGTCCGAACCGTCGCCCGAGCCGCACGTGGCGGTGATCTTCGCCAGCGTCCGGCTGGCGGACGGATCGCTCGGCTCGGTGGACGAGGCGGGCTACGGCGAGATGGCCGACCGGATGGACACGCTGTCGCGCGAGCAGCCCGGCTACCTCGGGATCGACTCGGCCCGCGGCGCCGACGGGGTGGGCGTCACCGTGAGCTATTGGGCCACGGAGGCCGACGCGGTCGCCTGGAAGCGGGTCGCCGACCATCTGGGTGCGCAGCGCCTGGGTCGCGAGCGTTGGTACCGGGAGTACACCACCCGGGTCGCGACGGTGACCCGCTCGTACTCGTGGCAGCGCGACGAGTCGTCGTCCGACTGACGGCGGGTTGACGACACTGCGGGCCGTGCACGCTCGGCGGCCTGCGGTGGACGAGGGCCGTCGCGCGGTACCGTCGCCGCCATGAGGTCGACCCACGGCGGCACCAGGGGTGCTCACTGATGTCCGCACTCCCCGGCGACACGCTGCGGGGGCTGCTCGCCGCGGTCCACGACGGCAACGGTGATCCGTTCCTGCTGGATGCCGACGGCTCCGTGACGCACACGTACGCGGACGCCGCACGCCGCTCGGCCCAGCTCGCTCACGCGCTCGCAGCACGGGGTGCGGCACCCGGTGAACGTGTGGCCGTGCAGGTCGCCAAGTCGGCCGAGGCGATCATGGTGTACCTGGCCTGCGTGCGCGCCGGATACGTGCTGCTGCCGATGAACACCGGCTACACGGCCGACGAGGTGGCCTACCTCGTGGGCGATGCCCGACCGGTGGTGGTGCTCGACGACGAACGCCTGGCCGAGCTCGGCGAGCAGGCGCACACGATGCCGACGACGTTCACCGACCACGCCGCCACCCCCGACGAGCTCGCCGCGATCCTCTACACCAGCGGCACCACGGGCCGGCCGAAAGGGGCGATGCTGTCGCAGCGCAACCTGGCGTCGAACTCCGCCACCCTGGCCGAGCTGTGGGGGTTCCGCCCCGGGGACGTGCTGTTGCACGCGCTGCCGATCTTCCACACCCACGGGCTGTTCGTGGCGACGAACTGCTCGATCGCGAACGGCTCGCCGATGGTGTTCCTCGAGAGGTTCGATGCCGACGAGGTCGTGCGAGCGCTGCCGCGCTGCACGGTGATGATGGGCGTGCCCACCTTCTACACACGCCTGTTGACGCACGAGGGTTTCGGTCCCGATGCGTGCCGGTCGATGCGGTTGTTCATCAGCGGTTCGGCGCCACTGCTCGCCTCGGTGCACGACGAGTTCCGGGCCCGCACCGGGCACGCGATCCTCGAGCGCTACGGCATGACCGAGACGTCGATGCTCACGAGCAACCCGCTCGACGGAGAGCGCCGGCCGGGCACGGTCGGCTTCGCGCTGCCAGGGGTCGACGTCCGGGTCGTCGACGACGACGGCCGTGTCGTGTCGAGCGGCGAGGTCGGCGGCATCGAGGTGCGCGGCCCGAACGTGTTCGCCGGCTACTGGGGCCGGCCCGAGCTCACGGCCACCGAGTTCGCCGCGGACGGGTGGTTCCGGACCGGCGACGTCGGCATGTTCGATGCCGACGGCTACCTCCACATCGTCGGCCGGTCGAAGGACCTCATCATCAGCGGCGGCCTGAACGTGTACCCGAAGGAGATCGAGGACGTGATCGACGGGCTCGACGGCGTGCTCGAGTCGGCGGTGGTCGGCGTGCCCGACGCCGACTTCGGTGAGGCGGTCGTGGCGATCGTCGTCGCCGCAACGGGCGCCGATCCCGAGCCCGCCGCACTGCGGGCGGCGGCCAGGGAGCGGCTCGCGGCGTTCAAGGTGCCCAAACGGGTCCACGTGGTGGACGCGCTGCCGCGCAACGCGATGGGCAAGGTGGAGAAGGCTGTGCTGCGCCGTCGGTTCGAGACCGGCGACGAGACGGGACCGGGACCAGGAGCAGGAGACGTGTCGTGAGCGAGCTGTGGCGTCGATCGGCGGTCGACCTGGCGAGCCTGCTCGCCGCGGGACAGGTGTCGGCCCGGGAGCTGCTCGACGAGCACCTCGCCCGGATCGACGAGGTGAATCCGACGGTCAACGCGATCGTCACCTTCGCCCTCGACCGCGCACACGAGGACGCCGCCCGCGCCGACGAGGCACACGCTCGCGGCGAACGTCTCGGTCTGCTCCACGGTCTGCCGATCGCGCACAAGGACCTCGCCGACACCGCCGGGATCCGCACGACGATGGGGTCGCCGATCATGGCCGACAACGTCCCTCGCGCCGACGAACTGATGATCGAGCGGCTGCGGGCCGCCGGGTGCGTCACGATCGGCAAGACCAACACCCCGGAGTTCGGTGCGGGGTCGCACACGTTCAACCTGCTGTTCGGCGTCACCCGCAACCCGCACGACCCGACGCGTTCTGCCGGCGGGTCGAGCGGCGGAGCGGCGGCAGCGCTCGCGGCCGGCATGGTGCCGATCGCCGACGGCAGCGACCTGGGTGGCTCGCTGCGCAACCCGGCATCGTTCTGCGGTGTCGTCGGTCTGCGCCCCACGCCGGGCACCGTGCCGAGTTGGCCGTCGAGCGATCCGTGGGACCCGCTCGCGACCGAGGGGCCGATGGGGCGGAGCGCGGCGGATGTGGCCCTGCTGTTGGAGGCGATCGCCGGACCCGACCCGCGGGTACCGCTGCGCGGTGCCGTCGGACCGTTCGCCCCGCTCGACCGTTCGATCGCCGGCCTGCGCATCGCATGGTCGGCCGACGCGGGTGGACTGCCGGTGGAACGTGCCGTGGTGCAGGCATTGGCAGGCGTGCCCGAGCGGCTCGGCGCCCATGGCTGCTTCGTGGTCGACGCTTTCCCCGAGCTGCGCGACGCCGGCCGCATCTTCCAGACGCTGCGTGCGGTCGGGTTCGAACGGAACCTCGGCGAGCTGTACGACCGGCGTCCCGACGACCTGAAGGACACGATCCGGTGGAACGTCGAGTTGGCCCGGCGGCTGTCGGCCGCCGACGTCGGTGTCGCGCTGCGCGAGCGCGGCGCGCTGCAGGAGCGGGTGCGCAGGTTCTTCGAGCGACACGACCTCCTGGCGCTGCCGACGGTGCAGGTGGTGCCGTTCCCGGTGGAACTCGACTGGGTCCGCGACATCGAGGGTGTCGAGCTCGACAACTACCTGCAGTGGATGCAGAGCTGCACCGACATCACCGTCACCGGGTGTCCGGCCATCTCGGTGCCCGCGGGATGTACACCCGAGGGGTTGCCGGTGGGGCTCCAGCTCGTGGCGCCCCCGGGCCAGGAGCTCCTGCTCCTGCAGGTGGCACACGCACTCGACGGCGACGGTGCGCTCGTCCGACCGGTCACCGCCCACGCGCACCTCACCGTGTGACGCCAGGCGACCGGCCGGCCGACCTGGCCCGCCCGAACCGGCGTACGCTCGCGACATGAGCATCGCGGTGGCACTGGACGATCTGGCCGGCGTGCTGGCCGAACACCCGTGGGGCTACCTGGTGACCGTGCGCGACGACGGTCGCGCCCAGACGCTTGCGATCCCCACCGTGTTCGACGGCGGGTTGCTGACCGCGACCGTCGGCACGGGCACGGCTGCCAACCTCGTCGCCCGCCCGAACGTGACGCTCGTGTTCCCCGGCTCGGACGGCGAGGCGTTCAGCCTGATCGTCGACGGTGATGCGAACGTGATGGGCGACCGTGTGGAGGTGCGGCCCACGTGGGCGGTGCTGCACCGTCCGGCGCTCGGCCGCGACTGAGCGAGTCACGGGCCGACGCAGGCGCAGCGCCTGCGATCAGAGACGCAGCTCGAGACCGAACTTCGCCTTGAAGTCGTCGTAGTAGGCGTCGTCGTCCTCGTGCGCGCCGAGGGCCACCCACTCGTGATCGGTCATCGCCGCGCGGCCTTCGATGAGTTCGGTGCCGCCCCAGCTGACCGGGTACCGGAGCTGCGGCTGGTCGGTGGTGACCGCGTGATGGATGACCGCGCCGACCTCGAACGGATCGGTCGCGTTGGCCATGCCCGCGGCGTAGAACTGGAAGAGGCGGCGATAGGCCGCGTCGTAGGCGCCGCTCTGGTTGGGGGCATCGATGTTCTTCGCGAAGATCGCGCTCTTGGTGACCCCGGGCTCGACGATCACCACGCGGATGCCGAACGGCGCCAGCTCCTGGGCCATGCCCTCGCTCAGGCCTTCGAGCGCCCACTTCGAGGTGACGTACGCGGTCTGGGCGAGCGCGGCGATGCGACCGGCGATCGAGGTGATGTTGACGATCGCGCCGCGGCGTCGCTCACGCATGCCCGGCAGCACCTGCTGCGAGCACCGCACCGCGCCGCAGAGGTTCACGTTCATCACATCCAGGTAGTACGAGGTGGGGCACTCCTCGGCAACGGCGTTGCCGCCGACGCCGGCGTTGTTCACCAGGACGTCGACGACGCCGTCGGTCGCTTCGAGGATGCGCGCGAAGCCCTGCTGCACCGACTCGTCGTCGGCGATGTCGAGCTCGACCAGTTCGATGGAGACGCCGGCATCGGCCGCCATTGCCTGCAGCTTGGTGGCCTTGGAGATGCTGCGGACCGTGCCGTACACGGTGTGGCCCTGGGCGGCGAGGTGGATGGCGGTGGCGCGGCCGATGCCGCTGTTGGCGCCCGTGACGACGGAGATCGTGCTCATGGGCGGCCATCGTAGAACGGCTCAGGCGGCGGGCCGGTCGAGGTCGTCGGCCGGTCCGTCTCGTTCGATCGTGGGGAGGTCGTCGAACCAGATCGCGTCGGGATCGCAGGCGATCGCCAGGCTCTGCACCCGCTCGGGGTCGGCGAGGATCACGTCCATCAGCAACAGCCCTTGCAGCATGTGGAACCGTCGCAGCGCGAAGTAGCCCTGACGGTGACGCTCGGGCGGCGGGCCGTCGATGGGTGGTTCGCCCACGACGACCGACAGGGTCTGGCAGAAGGGCACCTCCAGCGCAGGGAGGTCGAGGCGGCCGACGAACAGGCCGACGGTGGGCGGCGGGTCGATCAGCATCGCCGTGACGTGGCGGCGCGCGTCGAGCAGCACCAACGCCTCGTTCGTGACCGGCCAGTCGGTGAGCTCGAGCGCCAGTGATGCGGCGTCGCCGAACCCGGTGAGCACGAGTGGATCGTCGGCCTGGGGCAGCCACATCCAGAAGTCGTCGGTGTCGTACTCGAGGTGCAGTGCGCGGCGGCGCGAGCGTGGACGGGCGCGTCGGTGTGCGGACATGGGTCCTCCCGGAACGGGTGCGGCGCTCGCCGGGTCGACGACGGTGTCGGCGCGTGGGCGAGCGGTGACGTTCGGGGGAACGCAGGTCGGGCGGACCCGACGGCGGCGCACCATATCGGCGGCCGCCGGTGGGGACACCGGTGATCGTGCTGGACGCCGGCTGGACGTCAGGTGAGGAGGGCGGACGTCGGCTGATCGTCAGGTGAGGAGGGCGTCGACCTTCGGCGCGATCTCCTCGGGCGTGACCATCGGCCCGAAGCGCTCGACGACGGTGCCGTCGCGCCCGATGAGGAACTTCTCGAAGTTCCAGGTGATGTCGGCGCCGCCGGACTGCTCGCGCAGCCAGGCGTAGAGCTCGCAGGCCCCGTCGCCGTTCACCTCGATCTTCGAGAACATCGGGAACGTGGCGTCGTACTTCGACGTCGCGAACTCGAGGATCTCCGCGTCAGTGCCGGGCTCCTGAGCGCCGAACTGATTGCACGGGAAGGCGAGGACGGAGAAACCCTGATCCTTGCGGTCTTCGTGGAGCGTACGCAGACCTGCGTACTGAGGCGTGAGGCCTCAAGCGCTCGCGACGTTGACGATGAGCAGGACCTGGTCGCGGAAGTCGCCGAGTGCCACCGGCGAACCGGTGATCGACGACATCGTGAGGTCGTACATGTGTGCCATGCGCGGCACGCTACCCGATGGCCGAAGCGCCCCGTCGATGCCGGATCAGGTCGACCGCGCGGGCGCCGAGCACCAGCAGCGGATACGCCGTGACGATGAACGCGGCGGCGACGCCGTACGCCCAGAGCTCGGTGATCGGCAGCTCGAACAGGTCGCGGCTCCACGGCATGGTGAAAGCCGCGCCGAACAGCACGATCATCGTGGTGACGAGCGTGAGTCGGAGCGTGTTCAGCGGCCGCGCCACCCGGTACAGGTTCATCAGCGCGACCGAACCGGCCACCAGGACGGCCACGGTGCGCGCCTCGTCGGCGCTGATCGCGTCGTCGAGCTGGGCGATCGCGAAGACCCCCAGCGTGGCCGCCGCGATCACGATCCCGGCGGGGACGGCGCGGCCGAGCACGCGGCGGAGGAAGCCCTCCTGCACCCGATCGGCGTTGGGTTCGAGCGCGAGGAAGAACGCTGGCACGCCGATCGTGAACCAGCTGAGGATCGACAGGTGGATCGGCCTCAGCGGGTAGGCGAAGGCGAACACGCCCGTGAGCAACGACAGGATGACCGAGTAGGTGGTCTTGGCGAGGAACAGGCTCGCCACGCGCTCGATGTTGTTGATCACCCGACGCCCCTCGGCCACGACGGCAGGCAGGGCGGCGAAGTTGGAGTCGAGCAGCACGAGCTGGGCCACGCCGCGGGTGGCCTCACTCCCGGACGCCATCGCGATGCCGCAGTCGGCGTCTTTCAGTGCGAGCACGTCGTTGACGCCGTCGCCGGTCATCGCGACGACGTGACCGCTCGCCTGCAGCGAGGCGACCATGGCGCGCTTCTGGTGCGGGGTGACGCGCCCGAACACCGACGAGCGCTCGACGGCGGCGGCGAAGTCGGCAGCGGTGGCGGCGTCTTCGAAGTCGGGGAGTTCCTGTGCGTTGACGTTGTCACGCCAGTGCTCGAGACCGGCGCGGCGGGCGACGGCCCCGACGGTGACGTTGTTGTCGCCGGAGATCACCTTCAGGGTCACGCCCTGATCGGCGAAGTACTGCAGGGTCGCGGGCGCATCCTCGCGCACCACGTCCTCGAGCAGGACGAGGGCGAGCGGGCGCACGTCGACGAGCGTCTCGGGCGGCTCGACCACGGCGGAGGCGAGCACGAGTACACGGCGGCCGTCGGCGGCCTGGCGTTCGACCGATTCGCGCAGCTCGCCCCGGTAGGCGTCGCCGAGCACGTTCTCCGGCGCACCGAGCACCCAGGTGCCCCGGCCGTCGAAGGCCATCGCGCTCCACTTCCGTCCCGACGAGAACGGCACCCTCGTCACGAGGGTCCAGTCCGTCGCACCCGGGTAATGGTCGAGCAGGGCGTGCACCGTCGCGTTGGGGTCGGGATCGAGCCGGGCCATCGCAGTGAGGGCGTCGTCGATGTCGCTGCGTTCGACCAGCGACGCTCCGTCCTCCGGTGCGAGCACCTCGACCTCGGCGAGGGCCATCGACCCTTCGGTGATGGTGCCGGTCTTGTCCGCGCAGAGCACGTCGACGCGGGCGAGCACCTCGATCGCCGGCAGTTCCTGCACCAGACACCGTTTGCCGGCGAGGCGGACGACCCCGACGGCGAAGGCGACGCTGGTGAGCAGGACGAGTCCTTCGGGCACCATGCCCACGAGCCCGGCGACCGTGCTGATGACGGCTTCCTGCCACCCTTCGTCGCGCCGCCAGAACTGGCTGCTCGCGAGCAGGAGGCCCACGGGCACGATCATGACGCCGACCCACGTGACGATGCGGTTGATGTCGTTGCGCAGCGGCGAGTTCACGAGGGTGAACCGGCGGGCCTCCTCGGCGAGGCGGACGGCGTAGTTCTCGGATCCGACCTTGGTGACGCGCACCCGGCCGGTGCCCGCCACGACGGCGCTGCCGCTCAGCACCTCGTCACCGGCCACCTTCAACACGGCGTCGGCCTCGCCGGTGAGCAACGACTCGTCGATCTCGAGGTTGTCGTCGATGAGCACGACGCCGTCGGCGACCACCTGTGCGCCGACGCGGAGCTCGACGACGTCGTCGAGGACCAGTTCGTGCACCTGCACCTCGTGCACCGTGCCGTCGCGCACCACGTGGGCACGCGGGGCGTTGAGGACGCTGAGCGAGTCGAGCACCTTCTTCGCGCGGAGCTCCTGCACCACGCCGATCACGCTGTTCGCGACGATGACGCCGCCGAACAGCGCGTCCTTCGGCGAGCCGGCAGCGATGACGAGCGCCGCGAGCACGCCGACGATGAGGTTGATCGGCGCGAACACGTTGCCGCGCACGATCTGGCCGACGGACCGTGTGGGTGCGGCGGGGACGGTGTTCGCCTGCCCGCGGGCGATGCGGTCGGCCACCTCGGCCGCACTGAGTCCGGTGGCGGCGTCGGTCGCTCCGCCGGTGGAGGCGTCGGGTGCGACGGTCACGGTGCGGGGTGTGCCGTGCCGGCGGTCAGGGGTGTCGCCATGCGACGACGGTAGTGCTCCGTCGCCCGCGGGCGGGGAAGTAGCGTCGCCGCATGACCGATCCGGCCGGTTTCGAATGAACGAGCCGGCACCGATCGAGATCACGGGCCCGTTGGTGGAGATCCTCTCCGACTTCGGTCCTGTCGCGATCATGGTGTTCGACGAGCGTCTCCGACTGCGCTGGGCATCCGACGTCGCGCTTCGAGCGATCGGCGAGTACTCGGACGACCCGATCGGCCGTGAGCTCCACGAGTACCTGCCGCCGGAGATGGTCATTCCGGAACTCGTCGGCCTGCTGCGGCGCGGCCTCGAACGCACGGAGCATGCGGTCATGCCGTTGGGCGATCGACGTGATCGTGACATGGTGGCGTTTCCTGTCGCCATCGGTGAGGTGCGCCATGTCGTGTTGATCTCGACCATGCTGACCGGAGCGCTGCACCGGATGTTCGACGAGCACGAGCTGCGCGAGTCGCTGCTGGCCGACGCGGCGCAGCTCGGTGTGTGGCGGCTCGACCTCAGGGACAACAGCCTCGAGGGCAACTCGTGGTATCGCAGGGTGAACGACGTGGGCACTCCCGACACGCCCCGGTACCGCAGCGACGTCGCCCGACGGATCCACCCCGACGACCTGCGGCGGGTGAACGCGACGGTCGACCGAGCCGTGGAGACGCAGCAGCCGTACACGATGAAGTACCGACTCGTCGGCCCGAACGGGGAGTCGAAGACGGTGCAGAGCCGGGGACGTGTGGTGCCGGGCAGGCCCGACCAGATCATCGGCGTCATCATGGATGTGACCGCGTCGGAGACCGCCGCGCAGCGGGAAGCCGACTTGCGCCAGATGGCGGCGACCGCGTCGGACACCGAGCGCGATCGCATCGCCGCCGATCTCCACGACGGTCCGTTGCAGGTGCTGTCGGCCGCGTGGATGAAGCTCGGTTCGCTCGAGCGATCGATGGGTCGGCTGCCCGAGGCCGAACCGTTCCAGGAAGACATCCGATCGGTGGCGAAGCTGTTGTCCGACGCCAACACGGAGCTGCGCGACCTGCTCGGCCGCCTCAGCACGCTCCCGGTCGGAGCGAGCACCGACGCCTTCTGTGACGAACTCGGCGACCTCGCCGAGCGGGTGGCAGAGCGGAGCGGTCTCGAGGTGCGCATCGTGTGCGAGTTCGGGCGCGATCTGGCGCTGGCGGACACGGTGCTGTCGACGATGTACCGGATCATCGGCGAGGCGCTCAGCAACGCGGAACGTCACGCAGGCGCCGGGACGGTCTCGGTCGCGGTCGAGATCTTCGACGAGGCCCTCGTGGCCACGGTGGTCGACGACGGTCGTGGCTTCGACATCGCCGCGCCGCCGCCCTCGGGCCACTTCGGGCTGTCGATCATGGGGCAGCGGGCGACGGCGGCGCACGGCTCGGTGGAGATCTCCTCGAGCGTCGGGGGCGGCACGACGGTGATGGTGCGGTTGCCGCTCGACCCGGATCGGGAGTCCGTCCGGGACTAAGCATTCGTCATGTCGCAGCTCGGATTCGATCCTGACGCCCTCCGTGAGAAGTACCGAGAGGAGCGCGACCGTCGATTGCGCAACGACGGCAACGAGCAGTACATCGAGGTGACGGGTCAGTTCGCCCGCTACCTCGAAGACCCGTACGTCGCACCGGTGGAGCGCGGTCCGCTGCACGACACGGTCGACGTCGCCGTGATCGGCGGCGGGTTCAGCGGGCTGCTGGCCGGTGCCCGTCTGCGTGAGGCCGGCGTCGAGGACATCCGCGTGATCGAGAAGGGCGGCGACTTCGGCGGCACCTGGTACTGGAACCGGTACCCGGGGGCAGCGTGTGACGTCGAGTCGTACATCTACCTCCCGCTGCTCGAGGAGATCGGTTACGTGCCGAAGGAGAAGTACTCGCGGGCACCGGAGATCCTCGAGCACAGCCGGGCCATCGGCCGGCACTTCGACCTGTACCGAAACGCCTGTTTCCAGACCGAGGTCACCGAGCTGCGATGGGACGACAGCGACTCCCGCTGGGTCATCTCCACCAACCGCGGCGATCGGATGCGTGCACGCTTCGTGGTGATGGCCAACGGTCCGCTGCACCGGCCGAAGCTGCCCGGCATCCCCGGCATCGAGACCTACCAGGGTCACACGTTCCACACCAGCCGCTGGGACTACGCCTACACGGGCGGCGATTCGTCAGGTGGGCTCGACGGTCTGGCCGACAAGCGCGTGGGCATCATCGGTACCGGCGCCACCGCTGTGCAGTGCGTGCCGCATCTCGGCGAGGGAGCGAAGGAGCTGTTCGTGTTCCAGCGCACGCCGTCATCGATCGACGTGCGCGACAACCGGCCGACCGATCCCGAGTGGGCTGCGTCGCTCGAGCCCGGGTGGCAGCGGCGTCGCATGGAGAACTTCAACAACCTGGTGTCCGGCGTGTTCGAGCCCGAGGACCTCGTGAACGACGGATGGACCGACATCATCGGCAAGCTGCTCATCATGATGCGGCGCGGTGCGATCGATGCCGGCACGGATCCGGGCGAAGCGGTCGAGCTCGCGGACTTCGAGAAGATGGAGTCGATCCGCTCGCGCGTGGAGACGATGGTCAACGACCCGTCGACGGCCGAGGCGCTCAAGCCGTACTACCGCCAGTTCTGCAAGCGGCCGTGCTTCCACGACGAGTACCTCGCGACCTTCAACCGACCGAACGTCACCCTCGTCGACACGCATGGTCGGGGCGTCGAGCGGATCACCGAACGCGGCATCGTCGCCAACGGCGTCGAATACGAGCTCGACTGCATCATCTACGCGACCGGCTTCGAGGTCGGCACCGAATACACCCGTCGATCCGGGTACGAGCTGTACGGCCGCGACGGGCTCACGCTCACCGACAAGTGGGCCGACGGTGCGTCCACCCTCCACGGCATGCACAGTCGCGGCTTCCCGAACTGCTTCATCTTCAGCAACGTGCAGTCGGGCTTCACGGTCAACTTCCCGCACATGATCGACGAGCAGAGCCGGCATCTCGCCTACATCCTGCAGCACGCCTTCCGCGAGGACGTGCGCGTGGTGGAGGCGTCCGTCGAGGCCGAAGCCGAGTGGGTGCGGATCATCGAGGAGCTCGCGGTGAACAACCAGAAGTTCCTCGAGGCGTGCACGCCGGGCTACTACAACAACGAGGGCCAGCCGGAGCAGCGCAGCACGCGCAACAGCAGCTACGGCGCCGGTGCGATCAAGTTCATCGAGGTGCTCGAGCAGTGGCGTGAGGCCGGCGGCCTCGAGGGCCTGGAGCTCGTGCGCTGAGCCGGTTCGACCGGTGATGGGCCGAGTCGTCGGGTAGGGCGTCGCATCACCGGGGCGTCGCGGTACGGTCGCGCCGTGGTGCGCACGGGCCGTCGAACGGGGAGCAGGACGGTCGGTCGGGTGGCCGGCGTCGTCGCTGCAGCGCTGGGCGCCGTCTCGCTGGCGTCGTGCGCATCCGAGCCGGTCCGCTCGGGGCGTGTCGTCACGGTGTTCGGCACCCTGAGCGACGCCGACGTCGACGACTTCATGGCGTCGGTCGACGGGTTCGAGTCGGCGACGGGGATCGATGTCCGCTACGTGGGGTCGTCGAACTTCGAGGCCGATCTGCTCGAACGCCTGCGCCGCGGCGACCCGCCCGACCTCGCGCTGTTGCCGCAGCCAGGTCTGCTCGACACGTTGGTGGAGGACGGGTTCGCGCTGCCGTGGACCGGCGAGTTGGCCGAGCCGGCTGTCGAGGGCGTGCCTGCCGAACTCGTCGACCTCGTGGGGTTCGGGAGCGACGTCTACGGCGCCTGGTACCAGCTGACGTTGAAGAGCCTCGTCTGGTACTCCCCGAAGGTGTTCGCGCTGCGCGGCTTGGAGGTGCCGACCTCGTGGGACGAGCTCACCTCCTTGACCGACGATCTGGCCGCGGGTGGCACCACGCCGTGGTGCATCGGCATCCGCGCCGACGGTGCGACCGGTTGGGTCGCCACCGACTGGGTGGAGGACATGGTGCTGCGCTTCGCGGGTCCCGACGTGTACGACGGTTGGGTCGCTCACGAGGTGCCCTTCACCGATGACGCGATCGTCGCCGCGGTGGAACGTTTCGGTGCGATCGCCCTCTCGCCCGACCAGGTGGCGGGCGGGAACCGAGCGGCCGTCGAGCTCACGATCGAGGAGTCGGCGCGTGAGCTGCTCGAGCGACCCGCGCGATGCGTACTGCACCATCAGGCCAGCTTCCTGCCCCGGCTGGTGGGGCGGAGCGTGACGATCGCCCCCGATGGTGACCTGTGGGCGTTCCCGATGCCCGCGGTCGACGGGGGCGAGGCCCCGCTGGTCGTGGGTGGTTCGGTGACGGTGCGGTTCTCCGACGACGACGACGTCGACCAACTCGCCCGCTACCTCACCACGGCAGACGCCGGTGCGCGCCGTGCCGCACGGGGTGGGTTCGTGTCGCCGCGGACCACGGTCTCGTTCGACGACTACTCGTCGGCGCTCGACCGTTTCGTGGCCGAGTCGGTGGCGGCGGCCGAGGTGGTGCGTTTCGATGCGTCGGACCGGATGCCGCCCGAGGTGGGCGTCGGGACGTTCTGGACCGGCATGACGTCGTGGCTCGGCGGTGCGCGACTTCGCTCGGTGCTCGTCGAGATCGACGCGTCGTGGCCGGTGTCGCTGACGAAGCCGGCCATCCCGCCGATCGGATCGTTGGGCGACGATGACTGAGCAGAGGGATCCGGTGCCGAGCGCACCGTTCGGGTCGCTGCCGAGGTTGCGTCGGCACCGGATGGACGACCTGCAGCGCTCGCTCGTCGTCGACGTGCTGTACGAACGGTCGCGGATCGGCTCGGCCAACACCCGCAACTTCATCGTGCTGAGCCTGCTGTCCAGCGCGATCTCGTCGATGGGCCTGCTGCTCGACAGCTCGCCCGCCGTGATCGGCGCGATGCTGCTCGGGCCGTTCATCACGCCCCTGTTGGCGATGGCGGGTGCACTCATCCAGGGATGGGGTCGGCGCCTGGCCGATGCGGCGTTGATGGTCGCGTTCGGGATCGTCCTCAGTGTGTCGTCGTCGGCGCTGATCGGGTTCGTGTTCGCACGCCAGCTCGACCGGTCCGTGCTGCCGTCGCTGTTGCTGTCGCTCACGCGGCCCGGTCTGCTCGATCTCGGCATCGCGCTCGCGGCAGGCATCGCCGCCGGGTACGCGACGATGCGAACCGAGGCGGCGGGCGCCCTCTCGGGCGTCGCCGTGTCGGTCACGGTCGAACCGCCGTTGGCGGCCATCGGACTCTTCCTCGCGTCCGGACGCGGCGACGAGATGGGGCAGGCGGCCCTCGCGCTCGTCACCAACTTCGGCGCACTGGTGCTCGGCGCCACCGGCTCGTTGGCGTGGTGGGGGTTCGCCGACCGGTCGACGAGGGGCACCGCGCGCCAGGCGCGCGTGGGGTTGGCGGCGTGGATCCTGCTGGTGGTCGCGGTCGCGGTGCCGCTCGGCGTCTACTCCCGCAACGTCATCCGCAACACCACGTTCGAACAACAGGTCGCCGGCGTGGTGGAGGAGTGGGACCCGTCGGTGCGCGTGCTGTCGATCGATGCGAGCACCGACGGACGCACCGCCACGGTCGCGCTCGACGTGACGGGGCCGCGCAAACCCGAGCCCGCGTGGCGTCTCGCCGAGTTGTTGTCCGACCGGCGCGGTGAGGCGGTGTCGGTGACGCTGACGTTCACGCTCGCCCAGGAGGACCGGGCGGTGTCGTCGGGCTGACCGGCTGCTGCGCCGATCGGGCGCCGTCAGGAGGAGTGCACGGTGCGGCCGCCGATCACGGTGCGCCGGACGTTGGCCCGCAGCAGCGCGTCGGGGCCGTGTGCGAACGGGTCGTCGTCGATCACCACGAGGTCGGCACAGGCGCCGGGACGGAGCACGCCGAGGCGATCCTCCTCGAAGCTCGCCCACGCGGCGTCGCGGGTGCCGTGCACGATCGTCTCGTCGACAGGCAGCGCGAAGTCGGCGCGCAGCGGCTCGAGGTCGGGCTGATCGGGCGAGCGTCGGGTGGCGCCGATGTACATGTTCGGCAGCGGCATGTGCGGTGCGGTGGGCGTGTCGGTGCCGAACGCGAGCGTGGCACCGGTGCTGGTGTACTCGGGCCATGCGAAGCCGAGTTGCGCCCGCTCCGGGCCGAGCATCTCGGCCCAGTTGCCGGCGATCGCCGGATCGCAGTGCACCGGTTGCATGGAGGCCGTGATGCCGAGCGCGCCGAGACGGGGGATGTCGACCGGGTCGGCGTACTCGAGGTGCTCGATGCGGTGGCGGCGTCCGGTCGTGCCGTTCACCTGTTGTGCACGCTCGATCGCGTCGATCGCGATGCGGACGGCGTAGTCGCCGATCGCGTGGCAGGCCACCTGGAGGCCGAGCCGATCGGCGAGCTCGACCACCGGGTTCAGCCGCTCGACCGGCCAGATCGGATCGCAGTTCGTGTCGTTGGTGTACGGGTCGACCATCGCCGCGGTGCACGCGTCGATCGTGCCGTCGACGACGATCTTGATGCCGGCCACGCGGACCATGTCGGACGTGGTGGCGGCCTTGCGTCGCGCCGCCTCTTCGACCTGAGCGAGATTGGTCGCGTCGTCGCCGGTGTTGCGCAGGTGCCAGTGGCCGATCACGCGCAGCGTGAGCGTGCCGGTCTCCTCGGCTCGGAGGAACGTCTCGAGGTCGAGCGCATCGACCGCCATGTCGACCGCGGTGGTGGTGCCCGACTCGTTGAGTGCGCGCATCGCGGTGGCGAGGTGGCGATCACGGGTGAGGTCGTCGGTGCGTTCGAGGAAGGACCACATGTGGCGGTGCAGCGCCGTCTCGAGCAGGTAGCCGGTGGCCTCGCCCGTCGTCGGGTCGCGGCGGATCTCGCCACCGATCGGATCGGGCGTCTCCCCGGTGATCTCCATCAGCGTCAGCGCTGCGGTGTTCACCCAGCCGCAGTGGAGGTCGAAGGAGTCGATGAAGACCGGTCGATCGGGGAACAGGTCGTCGAGCATCTGCCGCGTCGGTTCGTTGCCCGGCACGGCGTCGAACAGGAAGCTCGTGCCGAGCACGTACGGCGAATCGGGGTTCGCCTCGGCCCACTCGACGAGCCGCCGACGGATCTCCTCCAACGTCGTCGCCGTGCGCAGTTGCGCCTTGCCCAGCGCGCTGCCGGTCATGAGCAGGTGCGAGTGGCCGTCGACGAAGCCGGGGAGCGCGACACATCCGGTGATGTCGATGCGCTCGGCGTCGCCGGCGACCGCCTCGCACTCGTCGAGCGTGCCGGCCGCGACGACGAGGCCGTCCGCGACGAGCAGGGCCTCGGCCCACGGATTCTCGGAATCGGCGGTGAACACCCGACCGCCCACATACAGCTGACGCATCGTGCGATGCTGGCACAACACGGGCGCCCCGGACGATCGATCACGACGATCTGATCGCGAGGGTCGGATGGGCCGCCCGGCGACGGTGACGGTGATGTGACGGCCCGGATCGGCGGGAGCGAGGGCGAGGAGGAACCATGCTGGGACGGATGGCATCGAGGGTGCTGACGTCGGTGGCGTTGCTGTGCGCCACGCTCGCGTGGGCTGGATGGGTGTACCTGCGGACCATCGGCGATCCGGCACGCTCGGAGAACATCGCCACGGCGGTGCTGGCCGACCCTGCGTCCAACGACCAGATCGCCTCCAACTTCGCCCTGCAGATCGTGCGTGCTTCGGGCATCGACCGGTCGAACATCGATCTCGTCGAGAGCGCGGTGTCGGCGGCGCTGGAGGATCCGCGGGTCACGACCGATGTCATCTCGGCCTTCGGTGCGGCTCACGCCAACGCGCTGGGCGTGGAGGACACGCGCAGCACGACGATCGACACCAACGCGATGGTGACCGCAGTGCGCGAACGCCTCGCCGTGGTGTCGCCGGAGATCGCCACACAGCTCCCCGACGGGGTGCTGCCCGAGATCACCCTGCCCACGTACCACCCACCCGGGGTCGGCACGATCCGGAAGGCGGCCGAGTCGGCCACGTCGCTGCTCGCCATCGTCGCCGCGTTGCTGCTCGTCGTCGCGTTCGCGTTCGGCGATCGGCGAGGTGTGCTGCGACGGGCCGGCATCTGGGCCGTGTGCAGCGGTGTGGCGTGGGTGCTCGTCCCCATCGCGATCGTCGCCGGCGCACGAGCCTGGGCGAGCGACGTCGACGCGATCGTCGAGGCGGCGATGCGCGAGTCGATCAGCGGCGTCACGCCGATCGCGGTCGGCATGGTGGTCGGTGGCGTCGTCGCGATCGTGCTGTCCTTCATCCCCAACCTGTGGCCCGAACGCAGTGAGGTGGACCGCCGCGGGTCGGTGGTCCGCACGAACGTTCCGGCGGCAGCGGGCTACGCGGCCAGACCGAACCCGGCACAGCATCCGGCGGCGGGCGGTGCCGTCGCGGCCACGCCGACGCCGACGGCTCGCGTCGACACGTACGTGCGGTCCGATCTGGGTGCGGGCGCGCCGGCGATGCAGGGCGCCTACCCGCCCCAGTCGACGCCGCCACCGCAACCGCCACCGCAGCGACCGGCGCAGTCGGCGCCGCAGCCGCCACCACCTCCGCAGCAGCCGATGCCGCCCGCAGAGGAGGTCGATCCGTGGTCGACCTACTTCGGGCCGAGCGCGAGTTCCTGACCGCTCCTGACCGCTCGTGAAGCCGGTCAGCCGCGCAGCACCTCGCGGCCGGCGATGTAGCCGAACGTGATCGCCGGGCCGATCGTGCCTCCCGGCCCCCAGTAGGCCTGACCCGCCGGCGATGCGGTGCAGTTGCCGGCGGCGAAGAGGCCGGCGATCGGTCGGCCGTCGACGTCGAGCACCCGGGCGGATCCGTCCACCACCGGACCGCCCTTGGTGTCGAGGGCGCCCGGACCGATGATCACGCAGTGGTACGGCCCGGTGTCGGCCAGCGGGTGCATGGCCGCGAGTGGGTTGTCGCCGCGCGGGGCGCCGGCCCAGGTGCGCTCGATCATCGCCTCGCCCCGGTGGTGGTCCTCGTCGCGGCCGGTAGCGGCGAAGCCGTTGAACCGCTCGATCGTGGCGGCGAGACGCGGGCCGAACTCGGGTGCCAGCGCCACACCGCCCGTGTGCGGCGCGAGCTCGGCGACGCGGGCAGCGATCACGTCGACGAGCGATGTGAGGTCGGGCGCGCTCATCACCAACGTGGGCACCTCGTCGCCCGGCATCGGCACCGGCCACCGGAAGCGGTCCTTCGCCGGCGACTGCATCACGGCGTCGTCGAAGATCATGAACAGCAACAGGTTCGGGTACTCGAAGCGGGTCGGGTCCCACGTGTGGTGGACCTGGCCGCGCTCGTTGTACGGGGCCTTCTCGTTCACCACGCGAACGCCGTGGCGGTTCACCATCAACATCGAGTCGCCGAAGGGCGAGTAGATGTCCTTGCTGGTCGACCGGGTGCGAACCGCCATCTCGACGGCCACCTGATCCCACCAGGCGTTCGACATGTTGCCGAGCCGGGCGCCCGCCTCGATGCCGATCCTCACGAAGTCACCGGTGGCGGTCTCGGCTGCGGCCCCACCGAACACGGGCGCGCGCAGGTGGGCCCGGGCGAGGTCGGGATCGTGCAGGAACCCGCCGCTCGCGAACACCACACCGCGGCGCGCGCCGAACAGCACGGTGCGCGTGCCCGTGCGGACCTCGACGCCGATGACGCGGCGGTCGTCGCGCGCCTCGTCGCGTACGAGGTGCACGACCTCGTGGTCGACCAGCACGCGCGCCCCGTGCTCCGCGGCCGCGGCCAGCAGACCATCGGCGAGCAGTTGGCCGCCGGTGGCGTCGATGCCCTTGCGCCAACCGGGAGGCAGCGTCGGCTGGATGATGCGACCGGTGGGGGCGGCGTCCTCGGGAAGATCCGCGTAGTAGTCGGGGTACGGGACACCTTCGATCCGGAACGCGCCTGCGTCGGCGAGCGCGTCGATCGCCTCGCAGCCACGGTCGTACACGGCCTCGAGCAACTCGTACTCGAGCGGTGTGAGCCCGAGGGTCGGATGGTCGGCGCGGTAGACGGCCGGATGCGCCGTGCGCGCCAGGTACTGCAGCGCCCGGTCGCGCGGGTCGGCGAGGCCCTCGGCCCGCATCACCGGGTTGTCAGGGATCCACATGACGCCGCCGGATCGGCCCGTCGTGCCGCCCGTGAACGAGGCCTTCTCGAGCATCAGGACGGATGCGCCCGACGTCGCTGCGGCGACCGCGGCCGATCCGGCTGCCGCACCGCTGCCGACCACGACGACGTCGACGACGTCGTGCCACTCATCTCCCCAGTCGCGGTCCATGCGCATCCTCCCCGGCGCGGCGCGCCGAGGGCATCGTCGCGCAGCGGGGTCGGAGTCGGTCCGGTCGGACGTGGCGGGCGCCGAGGTGCGCCGAGGTGCGCCGAGGTGCGGTGGCGCGTCAGGGGAGGCGGTGGACGACCAGCGGCATCGTGGTGCGACAGCCGGCTTCGGCGAGCGCTGCGGCGCACACCGAGAACGCCCAGCCGGTGCGCATGGTGGTGTGGCACAGCAGGATCGGTCCGGCCGGGACCGGCTGGTCGGCGTGCAGGGTGATCGCCTGCTCGAGATGGGTGACGACGGGCGTGCTCGACGTGTCGGTGGGCTGGGGCGGGCCGTCCCACGAGAACAGGTCGAGCACCGGCAGCTTGCCGATCGCGCCGATGTGTTCGGCGAGCGCTCGGTTGGCGCGCATCTCGACCGATGCGGCTGGCGCGGCCACGACGGCCACGGGGCGAGCCGGCCAGGTGCGGGCCCAACGACGCAACACCTCGACCGCGCCGTCGAGCAGCTCGGGGGGCAGCGTGCCGTAGGCGGTGCGCTGTGCGGCGACCAGCTCCTCGGCCCATGCGGGGTCGTCGGCGAACGCGACGGCGCGGCCCTCGGCGGCGCCGTCGATGCGGCCCTTGCGGCGCACACCGGGCGGCCACAGCTTGCGCGGTTCGATGACGATGTCGTTGCCGCGCAGGTGGTCGCGGGCGGCGACGAGCCGTTCGACGCTCGGCTGCGTGCCGGGCGCCGGGAGTTCGCCCGTGCACACCGAGCACCGGCCGCACGGTGCGGGCGACGGGTCGTCGAGTGCCGTCTGCAGGTAGGCCATCAGGCAGCCACGACCGTGCGCGTAGCTGCGCATGAGGTCGGCCTCGGCGCGCCTGCTGGCGGCGAGCGCCTCCCACTTGGCCGAGTCGTGGACGTACGGGGTGCCGGTTGCCGCCCACTTCGACCCGTCCTTGGCGACCACCTCGTCGATCGCCAGGATCTTGAGGAGCGCCTCGAGCCGCCCTCGCCGGACGCCGGTGAGGCCGTCGAGTTCGACGAGCGACCTCGGCCCGTTCGCGAGGGCGCGCAGCGTGGCGTCGGCGTCGTCGGGGTTCGGGATCGAGGCGGTCGCGAAGTACTCCCAGATCCGTTCGTCCGCTGGGCTGGAGAGCAGGACCGCCTCGGCGTGGTCGACGGCCCGGCCCGCTCGCCCGACCTGCTGGTAGTAGGCCACGGGGGTGCCTGGCGAGCCGACGTGGATGCAGAACCCGAGATCGGGCTTGTCGTACCCCATGCCGAGCGCCGAGGTGGCCACCACGGCCTTCACCCGGTTGTGGCGCAGGAGTTCTTCGACCTCGACCCGGGCCTCCGGGTCCATCTGGCCCGTGTACGCGGCCACCTGGTGACCGCAGCGTTGGAGGAACCCGGCGAGGCGGTCGGCCTCGGCGACGGTGAGGACGTAGATGATGCCGGAGCCGACGATGGTGTCGAGCGCGTCGGCGACCCAGGCGTAGCGGGCGAGCGGGGAGAGCCCGGGCACCACGGACAAGCGCAGCGAGGTGCGGGCGAGCGTGCCGCGGAACGTGACGGTGCTGGCCCCGAGTTGGCGCTCGACGTCGTGGGTGACGCGCTGGTTGGCCGTGGCCGTGGTGGCCAGCACCGAGGCGTGGGGCGTGGCGAGCAGGGCCCGGGCGAGCCGCTGGTAGTCGGGCCGGAAGTCGAAACCCCAATCGCTGATGCAGTGGGCTTCGTCGATGACGACGAGCCCGACACGGCGCATCAGTTCGTCGAGCCGGGCCGCGAAGCGCGGGTTGCCGAGGCGCTCTGGCGAGACCAGCAGGACGTCGAGCGCGTCGCGGTCGAGCGCATCGAAGATGGGATCCCACTCGTCGATGTTGGTGCTGTTGATGGTGGCCGCCCGGAGCCCTGCCCGTTCGGCGGCGTTCACCTGGTCGCGCATGAGGGCGAGCAGTGGCGACACGACCAGCGTGGGTCCGGCGCCGGTGGCCCGCAAGGCCGAGGTGGCCGCCCAGTACACGGCCGACTTGCCCCAACCGGTCGCCTGCACCACGAGGACGCGGGCGGCCGGCTGCACGATCGCCGCGACGGCATCGACCTGATCACCGCGTGGGGTGGCGCCCGCGCCGGCCAGCCGCTCGAGCACGAGGGCGAGGTGGGTCGCGGCGAGCGCGGCGTGGTCGGAGGAGGTCACCGCGCCAGCCTCGCACGCGGGTGCGACAGGGGCACCCGCCGCCGGGTGATCACACGTCGTCGAGGTACCTGGTGATCGCGGCGAAGTAGGCGGCGCCCACCGCGAAGAACTCACCGTCTGCGTCGGGGTTCGACGAGTGCAGCACCATGGCCGAGTCGTGCTCGGTGGACAGGTAGATGCTCTGCCCGTGGATGCCCGAGGCGTAGAGCACGCGACCGGGGTGGTGCGTGTACCACTGCGACCGGTACGAGAAATCGCTGCCGCCGCCCTCGTTGCCCCACAGGCTCGGTCGCGGCGTGCCGCCGGCCTTCAGCCGGGCGATGACCGATTCGGACACCAGCCGCTGACCGTTCCACACTCCGTCGTTCGCGACGAGCAGGGCGAGGCGGAGCAGGTCGGGCGCGGTGATGCACATGCCGCCGCCGGCGACGGCCTTGCCGAGCGGATCGGTGAGGTAGAACGCGTCGCGCTCGGCGCCGACGTGCGAGTAGATGCGGTCCTCGAGCAGTTGAGCGATGGGGGTGCCCGTGACCGCTTCGATCACCCAGCCGAGCACCTCGGAGTTCGCGGTGACGTAGTGGAAGTCGACGCCGTGCTCGCCCCGCTTGCGCAGCGTCGGCAGGTAGTCGTAGAGGCTGCGGTGGGCGGTGACGTCGGGCGGCGTCGCGCGGAAGCCCGAGGCGTAGGAGAACTGGCGGATGTCGGACTGCGGATCGTCGTAGATCTCGGTGAAGTCGATGCCGACCTCCATGTCGAGCACGTGGCGCACGGTGGCATCGGCGAAGGCGCCGCCCGGGCGACCGAGTTCGGGGACGAGGTCGCTCACGAGCCGCCGGTCGTCGAGCACACCCTCCTCGATCAGCATCTCGGCGAGCAGACCGGTGAACGACTTCGTGACGGAGAAGACGATGTGGCGGCTGCGTCGGGTCTGGCCGTTGCGGTACACCTCCTGGCGCACCTTGCCGTTGCGCCAGACGATCAGCGCGTCGACGTGTTCACGTTCGAGGTAACTGTCGAGCGTGCGCGTCTCTCCCGTGTGGTCGACGAAGGTGAAACCCGACAGGTCGGCGAGCTCGGTGGGGAGGTCGCTCACCAGCCCCGGCCCGCGATCGACCGTGGTGGTGGGCGCGACCTGTTCGACGTGCTGGAACGACCGGTGCATGAGATCGGGCCGCATCCAGTTCGCGTGGGTGACGTACCTGGGCGGCTGGTCGGAACGGTCATCGGGTGCCGGCATGGCCGGACTCTACCGATCGACGGATCAGGTCAAGGCGTGGGTCGGAGCGGCTGGTACCGCACGGCGAACGCGCCCGATCGGAACTCGCGACGATCCACCAGTTCGAGTTGGATGCGCTCGCGCAGGCCGGCGAGCAGCGACGGCCCGTGTCCGGCGATGATCGGCTGCACGATGAACTCGTACTCGTCGATCAGCCCGAGATTCGCCAGCGCCAGCGGGAGCGTCACCCCGCCGACGAACAGGCCGTCGCCCGGCTCCTCCTTGAGCCGCCGTACCGCTTCCCCCGGGTCGCCGTGCAACAGCTGGGCGTTCCAGTCGACCTCGGTCAGGGTGCTCGACACCACGTACTTCCTCGCGCCGTCGATGGTCTCGGCGAACGGGACGTCCGCCTCTCCCATCCAGTCGGGCCACTCGCCCGTGGCCGGCCGCCGCCACGCGGACTCCATCATCTCGTAGGTCACCCGGCCGAACAGCAGGGCGTCGGCCCGCCCCATCTCCGTGGTCCAGTAGTCCATCGACTCGTCGTCGGGCGGGAGGCCCGCCTCGTGATGGCAGCAGCCGTCGAGCGTGATGTTGATCGAATATCGAAGCGGTCTCATGCCGTGCTCTCCTCCGCTGTGCGTCGAGGTCTTCCCGCTGTACGCGTCCGACGAATGCTGGCGCCACTTCTCATCGGTGCCACCTCGTACGACCCATCCGATTGCCGGTGCTCGCACCGTAGGATCTCGGACGTTCTTCCACGCGGAGCCTCACGCGGAGCTCCACGCGGACGACCCGCCTCCGTAGCTCAGTGGATAGAGCAACGGTTTCCTAAACCGCAGGTCGTAGGTTCGATTCCTACCGGGGGCGCCAAGAAATGCAGCTTCACCAGGGCATTCTAGCTGGTCAAGCGATCGAGTGGTTGACCGCGATTGCCCGCCAATGACCGTCAATTCTCGTTGTGATTGGGAAGAGTGTGGGAAGGGATTGGCGTTTCGGAGATCGACGGCAGGTGGCCAGTCGCGGGATGGGGCGCCCCTGGGGGAGAAGGGTGGCGGGCGGCTTGTCAGCGAGCGCCCATGTCTTGCCGAACGCCTCGGAGTCGTCGGGGTCTCGCGTGCGCCGACCTGCTCACGTGGGGAATCGTCCAACAGCCTTACGGGCACGCGTGAGCGACACGTAGAGCCGACGATCCTCGGGCTCCTGTTGGCGCAAACCGGCGCTCAACGCCGCGATGTCTGCGTCCGACAGAACAACGGCGACTCGATCCCACTCCTCGCCCTTCGCT
>CAUJET010000206.1 GCA_963169665.1 Actinomycetota bacterium
GGGGACTGGGATGCGAACGACACGCGTACCGCCGCCCAACGTCTGGCGGACGGTCTGATCCAGTTGTGCAAGGCCGACGCGGCCGGGACGGTGACCGGAGGTCGGGAGAAGCCGACGATCCTGATCGGATGCACCGCGGAGACCATGGCCGGCCTCACCGACGAACCCGGCTGGACGTCGCACGGTGATCGGATCCCTGCCGACGTGGTCCGCCATCTCGCGGAGGACGCGATCCTGCGCAGGGTCGTGGCCGCGGGTGACGCGGTCATCAATCTCGGCACCAAGGTCCGGCTCGCGACCGACGACCAGTATCAAGCGTTGATGATGCGCGATGGCGGGTGCCGGTGGCCCGGTTGCCACATCCCGGCCGCATGGTGCGAGGTCGATCATCTGATCCAGGTGATCGACGGCGGCCCGTCGGATCTCGACAACGAGGTCCTGTGGTGCTCACACCATCACCACGTCAAACACCGCGCCGGGGTCACCGTGCTCGGTGACGCCCACCACCTCCACCTGCTCATGCCCGACGGCACCCTCATCGCCTGCCCACCCAAGGGCAACCTCGACACCGGGCGAACAGCCCGGGCGGCGGCCTGAACGCTCGACCATCAACCATCACCCCGCGCACCACCAGGGGCCCACGTCGAGCACCCGCCAGCGGTGCAGCCGAACCCGGCTGCACCGCACACGCACGCCCCGATGGAGATCGATCGGTCGATGGTGCCCGCGATCGTGTGTGCGAGATGGCTCCCGGGCCGACGCCCGGCGACGCGCGAACCCGGGGGGTGAGCGTCACCGGGCGACCGGGCCCGGGGAGCGTTCCCGGTGCCGGGGGGGGCACCGGGTCGACGGGGTCAGTGCACCGGGGCGGGCTGCGGTCGGTAGGCGCTGAGATCGGCCGAGGCCAGGCCGGCCCACCGGACCACCGATGCGGTGAGCTCGGCGCGGGCGGCAGCTGCCGCCTCGTCGTGCTCCGACTCGCCCGATCCGTCGGGCTCGACGGCGAGGAACGCCGAGGCCAGCCAGGCGTACAGCAAGGTTTCGCCCGACGAGGCCTGCGGTGGCAGATCGCTCATCGCGACGGTCTCGACCAGCTGCTGCGGCAGGCCCCACATGGCCAGTAGTGCGCCGCCGATCGTGGCGTGCAGGCGCTCGGCCTCGGGGTCGTGCTCGTGATCGGTGCCGAGCAGCAGCATCTTGCCGATGTCGAGCAGGAAGGCCCCGTTCCAGACGCGGCGGATGACCGTCGTGGCGCGGCCCGCACGCTCGGCGAGCGCGCTCGCGAGGTCGGCCCGGGCGATGGAACGGTCGCGCATCGACTGCAGCTGGTCCTCGAGCGCTGCATCGCGGCCGGCCACCGCGTCGAGCAGGCCGACGGTGAGCAGGATCTCGCCGACGAGGTGCGCGCCGAGGAGGCGCACGGCCTCCGCAGGGTCGTCGACCGTGCGGGACAGGCCGTAGAACGACGAGTTGACGATCTGGAGCAGCTTCGTGCTCATCGCGACGTCGGTCGAGACGACCTTGGCCACCTTCGCGGTGTCGACGTCGGGCTGGTCGAGTACCCGCTGGAGCTCGAGCATCGCCGTCGACGGGCTGGGCAGCGACTTGAGCGACCCGAGGATCGCCAGCACCTCGGGATCCGACAGGCGGGCGCGGAGCTCCATCGAGCGCAGGATCACCGACCGCAGCAGCGGCGGGTCGCACGGCTTGGGGAGCACCTGGTGCGCCTTCGACGCATACGTGGGGGCGAGGCCGTCGCGCGACATCACGATCCGGACCGTCGCAGGCTGGACGGTGGCGACGTGGGCGAGCAGCGGGGTGCCGTCGGTGCTGCTGGTGCCGCTCGTGATCGTCTCGGCGTCGACCGCGTCGGCCACGATCACGTCGAACGTCGTCGACGCGAGCTGGTCGAGCGCGGCGGCGGCACCGTTCGCGAAGTGCATGTCCCACTCGTCGTGGTGCGGGTGGAGGCGCTGCTCGAGCTGGGCGAGGTACGAGGCGTCGCCGTCGACGAAGAGAAGCCGGATCATGGGGTCTCCCGAGGGTTCAGGTGCGGATGCACCCCCCTATATCGGGGGGTGTGCGGCCGCGGTTGAGGAGATCTTGAGGTCGTCGGGTCGCGGCAGCCGGGTCAGCCCTGGGCGAGCGCGGCACGCAGCGTGTCGAGCTCGGTGACCTCGCGGCCGAACCCGCCTGCGACCGCGAGCGGGTGGGCCGTCTCCACCGCATCGCGGGCGGCGTCGACGTCGCCGGCGGCGAGCCACGCAGCCGCCAGCAGTCGGCGGCCCGTGACCGCCTCGAACGGTGCGTCCATACGATCCGCTTGCTCCACGGCCTCGGTGAGCAGATCGACCGCGGCCGCGACGTCGTCGAGCGCGAGCGCGAGCAGGCCCAAGGTCCGCGAGATCAGCCCGAAGCACAGCGAGCCCGAGGCGGTGATCCCCACGCGCCCCCGGAAGGGGAGCAGCTCGCCGTACATGCGGGCGCAGTGGTCGCGGCGGCCGACGCCCGCTGCCACCTCGGCGCGCACCTGCACCACCGTCGCCCAGAAGTAGTTGAGCGGAATGTCGGTGTGGGCGTCGAGGATCGCATCGGCGCCGTCGTGGTCGCCGGTCCACATGAGTGCGAGCGCATGGGCCGCGGTCCACGTGCGGGCCTGATTGCCGGCCGTCATCGCCTCGATCGAGTTGAGCATCAGGTGGAGCGTTCCGGCCTGGTACGCCAGACCGCCGCTCTGCAGCGCCCACGTGCCGTCGGTGTCCGCGTGCGACGCACCGAACCGAATGGCGAGATCGTCGATGCGTGCCTGGGCGTCGTCGGCACAGCGCACGATGTCGATCGAGAGCATCAGGCGTTCGGTGAGGAAGCGGAAGTACTCGTTGCGGGTGGCGTCGACGACCGGGCCCAGCCGTTCGAGCGTCTCCCGACTCGCGGTGAGTTCACCCCGCTCGGCGAGGCAGTAGGCCGTGAAGAAGCTGCTGAGGTACTCGATCTCGGGCTCGCCGTGGGCCCGCGCCAGACGACCGAGATCGCGGGCGATCTGCTCGCGACGCTCGAGTGTCGACGGTTCCCACAGGCACAGGAACTCGGCGTTCAGGACGACGGCGGCGAGCGCGGCGTCGTCGTGGCGGGCCGCCAGTTCGTGCGCCTCGGCGATCAACGCCTGGCGTCGCTCGGTGCCCGATGCGAACGTGAGGTGCGACGCCAGCGTGGCGAGCAGCTTCACCCGCATCGGGTCGTCGGCGTCGACGAGCCCCAGCGCGTCCTCGCACAGTTCGATCAACGCAGCATCGGGGTTGTCGGCGACGAAGAAGAACGTGCCCGGCCAGGTGCTCAGCGACGCGGCTTCGGCCATCAGCGCCGGGTTGCGAGCCGTACGCGCGAGTCGTGCAGCACGGCTGATCGCCTGCGTGTACGCGCTGTCGCCGAGTGCCCGGCCGGCCGCGCCCAGCCCGAGCCATGCCTCGGCCCGCATCACTGCGTCCGCCTGCGGGTCGCGGGCGAGGAGCTCGATCACCTCCTGGTAGCGGGTGCGGGCCGACTCGTACGCGAGGGCCACCATGTCGCGCCGGGCCGCACGGGCCAGGTGGACGGTGGACTTCGCTTCCATCCCGGCGAGCCGCCAGTGCCGGGCGAGCTCGTCGAACTGTTCGGCGCCCCGGGCCTCGAGCGCCTCCGCGACCCGCCGGTGGGCGCGAGCCAGGCGCGTGGCGCTCAGGTCGTCGAGCAGTGCGTTGCGGACGATCGCATGGGCGAAGGCGAACAGGTCGATACCGACCTCGGTGACGAACCCGGCGCGGCACACCTCGTCGAGGAGATCGAGTACATCGTCGGCGCGTCGGTCGGCCAACTCGGCGAGGAGATCGAGCTCGAACGTCGGCCCGATCACGGCCGCCGACGTGAGGATCTCGCGAGTGCCGTCGGGCAGGCGGGCCAGGCGCTGGGCGACCACATCGTGCACCGAATCGGGCACGGGCAGCTGGTCGCCGGTCGCGCCGTCGAGGGCACGGTCGAGCTGGCCCGTGGTGGCGAGGTGGCGGAGGAGCTCGCCGGCGAAGAACGGGCTACCGCCGCTCTCCCGATGGACGAGCCGCGCGATCTCGTCGACACGGACGGCCGGTGCTGCGGGAGCCAGCGATGCGACCATGTCCGCGACGTCGGACTGCTCCAGGGCGTCGAGGTCGATCCGCGTGGTGGCTGCCGACGTGCGCACGGCGGCGAACAGCTCGCGGGCGGGATGTGCCGGCGCGAGATCCTCGTCGCGGTACGTCGCGACCAGCAGCAATCGGGCGTCGGGCAACTCCTGCACGAGGTGCTGCAGCAGCAACAACGTCGGCGCCGTCGCCCACTGGATGTCGTCGACCACCAGCACGACCGGGTGCAGGCGGGTCAGACGGCGCACGAGCGCGACGACGGCGTCGAACAGCTCGAACCTCGCCATCGCCGGTTGGATCTCGGCGTGACTCGACGTGCTGCCCGGGAACAGTCGGGCGAGTGAGCCGGAGCGTTGCGACATCGCCGAGGCGAGCGCGTCGTCGAGGTTGGCCACGTCGCGGAACGCCATGGCGAACGGGTCGTACGGCACCGCCAGATCGCTGTCGCAGGTGCCGGCCAGCACGATCGCACCCTCGGCGTGCGCGATGGCTGCCGCGTGCGAGACGAGTCGGGTCTTGCCGAGTCCGGGAGAGCCCGACACCAGCACGAGCGACGCGTCGCCGGCGCGCGCTCGATGCCACGAGTGGGTGAGCCGTTCGACGTGGCGCTCCCGACCGACGAGCGGGAGGAGGTGGTCGCCGGTGAGCACGCGGGGCACCGGCGGGACAGCGCCAGCGCTGAGATCGATCACGCGGTGCACCACCACCGGGCGGTCGAGTCCCTTGAGCGTGCGCTCGCCGAGCTCCTCGAACACCACGTTCGCCCGCCGATGGCCGAGCATCCGAACCATGTCGGTGGCGAGGATCTCGCCCGGGCGTGCCATCGCCTCGAGTCGGGCCGCCTCGATCACGGCCACGCCATGGTGGTCGTCGTCGTCGATCACGACCTCGCCGGCACCCAGGCCGATGCGCACCTCGAACGGGGCGACGGCATCGCCGCTCGCGCCGTACTCGGTGACACGCCGCTGCATGTCGACCGCTGCGGCGACCGCATCGGACGAGGTGGCGAACGCGGCCTTGATGCCGTCGCCGGTCCAGCGCAGCACCTCCCCGCGATGGCTCGACACCACGTCGGCGAGGAGGTCGTCGTGGTGCTTGCGCAAGAGGTCGGCCAGGTCGTCGCCGAGGCGGGACCGCAGCTCGGTCGAACCGACCATGTCGGTGAACAGGATCGCACCGGTGCTGACGGTCGCTCCCACGTCGGCCGATCGTAGTCGTCGTCGTCCCACCCGTCGCTCGGAACCAGGCACGAGGGTTGAGCGCGGTTCAGCGCCTGAGGGGCAGCTGGGCCGGTCGCTCGGACGACGGCTACGATCGGGCCTCGTGTCGACCGTGCTGCAGCTCACCGAGGGCCTTCCCGAGGTCGAGTACGCGCCCGGCGACGTCGTGATCGCGCAGGGCACGCGCACCGGATCGATCTGGATCCTCGTCTCGGGATCGCTGCAGGTGCGCCGCGACGACCAGCAGATCAGCACGATCACCCGCCCTGGGGCGGTGTTCGGCGAGATCTCGCTGCTGCTCGACCAGGAGCACGGGGCCACCATCGTCGCGGCCGAACCCACGGTGATGCGGCTCGCCGCCGACGGGGTGCGCCTGTTCGACGAGCACGCGGGGTTCTCGCGGCTGGTGGCGAGCGACCTCGCCCGTCGGCTCGACGCGTTGACGATCTACCTGGCCGACGTGAAGCGTCAGTACGGCAATGCGCCGGGCATCGACATGGTCACCGATGTGCTGCACCAGCTGAGCCGGATGCCTGCGGCGACGACCGCGCGGCCGGTGTCGGCCCGCGACCCCGACCCCGAGTACTGACCCTCGCCGGGTCGTTCCGCTCAGTCGTCGGTGACGACGTCGACGATGGGGCCGTCGGGACCGCCGTTGCGTCGCTCCTGCATCGCCCGGCGCGTCGTTTCGTCGAGGTCCAGCCGGTCGACATGTGCCAGCGCCACGGCATGCGAGCGGTCGTGGCCGGTGACCGCCACCAGGAACGGGCCGCGGTGGATGCCGAGGAGCACCCCGGGACCGCGCGCCCGCACGGTCGCCGTGCGGGCGACGTCGGACAACAGGGCCACCTCGCCGAAGAAGTCGCCCCGGCGCGCCGTGCGCACGAAGGCGCCGTTCATCTCGATGTCGAACTCGCCCTCGGAGACCGCGTAGAAGGTGTCGCCGCGTTCACCCTGGACGATCACCAGGTCGCCGTCGGCCACGGCGATGCGCTGGGCGGACCGGGCGACGGCCTCCAGCGTCACGGGGGGCAGCGGCGCGAACATCGGCAGACCCATCAGCAGGGTCATCTCCACCACCGGCACCTCGGCGTGGGCGTCGGCGCGCCGGAGCGACCGGAAGCCCGCGAGGGTCATCAGCGCGAGGAGCGCCCCGACGCCGACGAGGGCCGCTCCCACCCCGGCCACCGCGAGCAAGCCTTGTGCGAGGAGCGACCCGAACAGCTGCGCCGCACCGGACACCAGCCCGAGCACGGCGAACAGCGGCCCGAGGTTGCGGGGATCGGTGGAGCGCTGCAGCAGCATCCGGCTGAGGTTGTCCATCAACGACAGGCAGACGCCGAGGAACGGGAGCAGCACCATCACGACGGCGACGTCGGTGCGGGTGCCCATCGCGATGCAGATCAACGCGGTCGCCGCGAGTGCGGTCACGAGGGCGGGGCGGAGATGCGAGCGGCGGACGACGAACGTCGCGACGAGCGCACTGATCAGCGCGCCCGTACCGACGAGCGCCGACAACAGGCCTGGCCCCTGGTCGCCGAGGTCGAGCGTGCGCAGCGCCAGGATCACGAGCACGACGTCGAAGGCGCCGACGACGATGTTCCTGGCCGACGCGATCGCCAGCACGCCGATGCTCCACGGTCGACGGCGGAGCTCCTCGGCCGCCACCCGCATCACGCGGCGCGGCATGGGTTCGTCCGCGTCGGCGCTGCGCGTCAACGCGAGCGGGGCGGGACGCCAGGCGGTCGCCGCGGCGGCGACGGCCGCGCCGATCGCGCATCCGGCGAACACTGCTTCGGAACCGGCGACGCCGGCCAGGACGGCGGCGGCGAGTGGGCCGAGCAGCGCGCTCGAGCTGTCGCACGTGGCCACCCAGAGGTTGCCGCTGATCAGTTCCTTCGTCGAGCGCACGACGGCCGGCATGAGGACGGCACCCGTGGGGCGAAGCGTGTTGAGCCCGCCGAGGCCGATCACCACGAACGCGGCGGCGACCGGGGCGGGCGCCGAGGTGGACGCGGCGATCGCGGCCCCGGTGTACGCCACGGCCTGCACGGTGAACCCGGCCAGGCGGACCCGGTGCGCACGATGGCGGGCGGTGAGGCTCGCCGCGATCGGCGCGCAGATCAGCGGTGGTGCGAGCACCGCCAGCGACACCAGACCGACCGCCGAGGAGCCGCCCCAGTCGTACGCGTAGACCAACACGCCCACCGTCGCAGCCCATTCGCCGACGACGGTGAGGAAGTGCGCGAGGACGAACCGGAGCAGCCGTGGATCCTTCAACTCGACACCCGCAAACCGAACGACACCCCTGTGAACCGACGAAGGGTCATGGCTATCACACCGTCTCGTTCGAGTCGACCGCGGACGCTGCGTCGACCGGCGGCGGTCGGTGGGCGAACGCCGCGACGATCAGCCGCGAGATCAGCCGCGAGATCAGCCGCGACGATCAGCCGGGGCGCAGATCGATCGACGTCCACCCCCGCTCGGGGACGTCGACGACCGTCGACCACACCCCGGTCACCGCGTCGTGGTCGACGGCGGCACCCGTTCCGTCGGTGCGAGACGGTGCGCGTCGCGCCCAACCGGTGATCGTCACCCGTTCACCGGCGCCCTTCACCACCACCCGCATCGCATCCGAGTTGCCGTCGCCGTGCCCCTTCACGACGATCCGTGCGTCGCCCGCCGGCACGAACTTCGAGACGTCCCCGATGACGGCGATGCCCCCGGCGAGCACCGGTGCGACGACGTGGAAGGTCCACTCCTCCTGGACGAGCGACGCCGACCAGTGGCCGTCCGCGCCCATCGGCAGTGCGGTGCCCGCCCGCCAGTCCCACACGACGACGTCGCCCGTCGGCGCGCTCTCACCGAGCTCGGCCAGTCGGACATCGCCACGCACCGGATCGGTCCCGGGACTGCACCGCATCGTCATCACGTAGGCCCATCGACCGGCCGGGTGGTCGCTGTGGCTCTCCGCGGTCATCAGCACCGGGCGGCTCCCGGCGCTGACGAGCATGGATCGACTCGTCGCCGCGATCGGCACGTGCGGCTTGATGAGCGTGCCGTCGGCCCGGCACGTGCGCAGCGCCAGCGTGGGGTCGAAGCGACCCACGCGGTCGCCGAGCCCGACCGGTCCCGTCGACAGTGCCGACAACAACGCCTCGGGCTCACCGTGATCGCCCACGATCTCGGGGTCCGCGCGGAACACGTCCTTGAACGGCATCAGCCCGAGTGCCCGTGCCAACGAGTTGGTGGTGCAGAACCAGGCCCACAGCTGGCCCGGTGTCGCGATGTAACCGTGGTCGCCGCTGGTGCGCACCGACGTGACCTGGGTGAGCGAGACGGTCTGGGCCATGTCGGCAGGCGTGCCCATGCACCACTGCAGCGTGATGCCGCGCTCGCGAGCCGCCCGGTCGATGCCCTCCTGCCAGGCGCGGGCGCGGCCGGGGATCGCGCGGAGGGGGCGCACGCCGAAGTACACCTCGACCAGCCAGTCGTGCTCGAAGGTCTCGATGCCCCAGGCGACGCACTGGTCGAGCCAGCGTTCGTACGCCTCGGAGGTCGCGGGGGCGGCGTACGGACCGTCGATGTGCACGGGCACCTCGGCCACGATCGGCGCGGTCGACGACAGGTGGCGGATGTGCGCGGCGAGCGGCAGCGGGTGGAGGCGCTCGCGCAACGCCTGGATGCCGTCGGGGAGCACGTCGGGTCGGGGTTCCCAGGCGACCATCGCCGTCGGCGGCACGACCCACTCGTCGGTGTCGAACGGGCGCAGTTCGGCGTGCGGGTACCACCACGAGTCGAGCTGCACCGACCCGATCGGCACGCCGCTCGCGACGAGGTCGTCGACCGCGGCCACGACGGACCCGGCGGGATCGAGGCCGGGCTCGGTGCGGTACCAGTAGGCGGCGCCGTTGTCGGTCCAGTACGACGGTTTCGACCCGAGCGCATCGGGCCACCGGCCGGGCCGGACCGTGCCCGCCCGCCGGCGCAGCAGCGCACCCCAGGTGTCGATGCAGCCGCGTACGTCGTCGCCGGCGATCACGGCCAACTCGGTCGCGAACCCTGCCGGCACCGACTCGAGGTCGCCGTGCCAACCGCACCGCACGGTGCCACCGTTGAGCCCGATCGTCTGGTCGTGGAACGAGTCGAGTGGGGCCAGCATCACGGCCCTGCCATCCGGTCGGGCGAGCAGCAACGGCCACCCGGTGGGCGGGCGGTGTGGGAGGACGAAGAAGTTGTCGAGCGAGGGTCCCGAGCCGGTGGGGAACGCGAACTCGCAACACTGGAACGCGACCGCCCGCGCCGCCGGGTCGAGACCGCCGTCGAGGCGATCCGCTGGTCTGAAGACCGGCCAGCCGACCGACGGTCGGTCGTAGGCGCCCGTCGCGAGGTCGTCGAGCGCGGCCACGGCCTCGAGCCGGAACACCAGCATCGGCACGTCGTGGTAGGCGCGCACCGACGCCGTCACCCGGCCGCCGGGATCGGCGACCTCGACCTCCGTGGCGGTGCCGAGATCGTCGGTGTGCCCCGCTGGCTCGCGACGATCGATCGTCACGGTCGTGGCGCCGACGGTGAGCCGACCGGGCCCGAACCAGTCGGGATCGCCCCACTCGATCCGGACGCCGTCGTCGTCGATGATCGCTGCCAGGCCGTTCGCTGCTCCGATGCGCACGCTCCAGTATGTCCCCAGCGCCCGAACCGACCCCGCACCGCCGCCCGCCCGCCTGTCGTTCCTTCGTGAGCCGGATGCGCACCTGGATCGCACCTCGCTCACGAAGGACGTTCCGGGTGGGGGAGTGTTCCTACGCTCGGGCGAATGGACCACGATGCCGGCGGCGACGAGATGGTGACGCGGACGGTGCCGGCGCGAGTGGGGCTGGTGGGCAACCCGTCCGACGGCTACGGCGGCGCGGTGCTCGCCACCGTGGTGCCCGACCTCGCCGCGACGGTGACGGCGACGCCCACGCAGGAGGTGGTGTTCCGCGGCGGTGGGGCGACCGAGCGCTGGCCGTCGATCGGACACTGGACGGCGCACGCCGCGGCCGCCGGCCACGGGGAGGCGCAGCGCATCATCGGCGCGTCGCTGTGGACCCTGGTCGAGCACCTCGGCCGAGGCGAGGACCGTCCCCGGTCGGGCGTGGCGATCGACTGGCGGACGGACGTGCCGCGGTCGGTGGGACTCGCCGGATCGAGCGCGCTCGCAGTGGGCGTCATCGACGCTGCAGCCGGCCGGTGGGGGGTCGAGCTCGATCGACGCGTGGTCGCCGCGCTCGCGCTGCGGGCCGAGCGAGACGTGCTCGGCATCGCGGCGGGGTGGCAGGACCGCATCGTCCAGGCCCACGGCACGACCGTGCTGGTCGATGCCGCCGTGATGGAGGAGATCGACGGCATCTCCGTGCCCTCGGTCTCGCACCCGTCGCTCCCGGCCGGCGCCACGCTCGACCTGCTCGTCGGCTGGGCCGACGCGTCGGCCACGTCGTCCGACGACTACCACGCGCCGCTGCGACGGCGGGCCGACGAGCTCGCGGCACCGATGGGATCGCTCGCCGATGCGGCCCGCCGGGCCTCGTCCGCGCTTGCCGTCGGTGACCTCGACACGCTCGCCGCCGCAGTCGACGCGACGTGGACGATCCGTCAGTCGTGTGCGCCGTTGCGGCCCGATCACACGGCGCTCGTCGAGTTGGTCCGCTCGACCGGGATGGTGGCGACCACGCCGGGTTCTGGCGGCGCCGTGGTGGGCATCGCGATCGATGAAGGCGCGACGGCGCGCGCCACGGCTGCGCTCGCCGCGGCCGGCTGCCGCTCGTTGCGCTTCCGCTTCGGCAGCCCCACCTCGTGAGCGGGCAGTCGCCCCGGTACCCCGTCCTCTCTGAGCGAACCGCACCGTGGGCGCGCATGCCGCTCACGAGGCCGGTCAGCTGGCTCGGCCCTGTGCCCAGCTGGGCAGCCATGGCTGCGAGCCGTCGACGACGGCGACGTGGGTGACGAGCGGTCCGCCGGGCACCCAGCGGTGGAACGTCACGGCCGGCGGGTCGTCGGCATACAGGTAGCGCTCGCCGTCGAGCGTGAGGGCCAGCTGCGCGCCGGTGCTGGGGGAGACGGTGCACACCGTGGCGCCGAGGCGTGTCGTGATCGCCCGGTGCATGTGCCCGCACGCCACGCCGAGCACCTGGGGGTGACGTTCGATCACGGGGAGCAGGAGCTCGGCGCCCACGAAGGCGTCGGCGTCCATCCAGGCGATGCCGGTCGCGAACGGCGGGTGGTGCTGGACGATCAACGTCGGACGCTCCGGTGCCGACGCGAGCATGTCGTCGAGCCAGGCCATCTGATCGGGGGTGTAGCGGCCGCCCGGCGCACCCGGGACCGTGGTGTCGAGCCCGACCACCCGCAACGGCAGCCGGTCGTCCACGCTGTCGAGGCGATCGTCGGGCCCGCCGGCCGGCAGCTGGGGGAACATGGCACGCAGACGCGTGCGGTCGTCGTGGTTGCCGGGCACGACCAGCAACGGTGGTTCGAGTGCGGCGAGGATGCGCGCCGCGTTCGCGTACTGCTCGGGTCGGGCGTCGTTCACCAGATCGCCGGTGAGGACGACCAGGTCGGGTCGCGGCGACATCGTGTTGAGGTGAGCGACCACACGGGCGAGGGTGTCAGCGGTGTCGAGCCGGCCGGCCCAGGTCGCGCCCGGCTCGACGATGTGGCAGTCGGTGATCTGGGCGACGAGCAGCGGCGGTCCTTCCA
>CAUJET010000207.1 GCA_963169665.1 Actinomycetota bacterium
CACCGAGGTCGTGGCCGTCCCGCCGGCCAGCACGGCGACCACCGCGAGGGCGGCAGCCGCGTGGCGGGGCCGTTTCACCACGGCCGTCGCCCGCTCGTCCCCGGCGCGGGTGCGCCACCGGGCGAAGAGCACCCACGCGAGCACGACGGCGAAGAAGAGGGCGGCGAACAGTCGTGCCCCCTCCCCCATCTCGGCGTGGTCGCGGAGCGAGTCGGAGATCGTCTGTCCGGAGGCCCTGAAGTCGTCCTCGAGCGCTTCGCCGGTGCTGGCTGCCAGCACCGCGGCGACGAAGCCGACGCCGGCCATACCGGTCACGACCGGTCCGAAGGTTCGCAGCCATGCCGGCCGGATCGCCATCGCGATCACGCCGAGCGTGGCCAACGGGATGAGCACCACGGGGAGGTGGACCACCAGCGGATGGGCCGGCAGGCCACCGAGTTCGTCGATCATGTCATTGCCCTCAGGTAGTTGATGAGTGAGTCGACCTGTGCCGTGCTGAGCCCGCCGAAGGCCGGCATCTTCCCCTTGCCGGATGCGATGGTGAGGCGCAACCGCTGGTCGCCGAGGCTGGCGAGCTTGGGCTGGTCGATGGGTGGCGTGTTGCCCTTGCCCTGGAGGGAGAGCCCGTGACAGCGAGCGCAGGAACGCTCGTAGACGATCTGTCCGGGGGACTTGGTACTGGCGGCCGGCGTGGCGCGACGGGTGGCCTCCTGGGTCTTGCAGGACACGGTGAGCACGGATGCTGCGGCGATGGCGCACGCCGCGATGGTCCGGGCGCGTCGAGGGGACGACGTCGCATGAGGGGGGTGGTGAGGCATAGCGACATCACTGTCATACCCAGCGGGGTATCCAGCCAGGGCCGTTGGTCCCACCGCCGCCACGTGTGACGGACGACATGCGCTCGCGACGTCCGGCCGCGACGGGCGTGAAGGGGCCGTGAAGATCGGCCGGGACAGCGTGAAGGAAGCGTGAAGGCCCTCGTCGGATCGGCACACCGGTCGTACACCTGATGCGTGGCCGGTGAACGTCGCCGACCCGAACGACGAGGAGTGGACATGGCCGATCTCGTGATGATCGCGACGATGGTGGGATTCGTCCTGCTGTGCATCGGATACGTGCACTGGTGCGACCGGTTCATCGCTGCCGAACAGGTCGACGCACGCGGCGACGAGGCATCGGGCGACGCCCCCGATCGCGGCGCCGACGTCGAACGAGCGCAGGTGGCCGCATGATCGCCGCAGCTGCAGACAACTGGATCGGGCTCGGCCTCGCACTCGCGGCCGTGGCGTACCTCGTGGTCGTCCTCGCGCATCCGGAGCGTTTCTGATGTCGTGGCAGGACCTGCTCGAAGTCGCGCTGCTCGTGGTGCTGCTCGCGGTCACCGTGCCCCCACTCGGCACGTACATCGCGGCCGTCTACGGCAGCAGGGCCGACGGTTCCGCGCCGGGTGATCGCGTCTTCGGGCCGCTCGAGCGCAGCCTGTACCGGATCTGTCGCGTCGATGCGCGCCGGGAGCAGCGGTGGAACGTCTACGCGATCTCCCTGCTCGCGTTCTCCCTCGTCTCGCTGCTGTTCCTCTACGCGATGCTGCGTCTGCAGGGTTCGTTGCCGTTCAACCCGACCGACCGCGACGGCGTCAGCCCGACCGGTGCGTTCAACATCGCCGTCAGCTTCGTCACCAACACGAACTGGCAGTGGTACTCCGGCGAGGTGGCGATGAGCCACTTCAGCCAGATGGTCGGCCTCGCGGTCCAGAACTTCGTGTCGGCGGGCGTCGGCTTCGCGGTGATCGTCGCGATCATCCGGGGCATCACGCGCACCCGCCATCGCTCACGGACCCTCGGCAACTTCTGGGTCGACATGGTCCGCGGCACGGTCCGCATCCTCCTGCCGCTGTCGTTCGTCTTCGCCCTGGTGCTGGTGTCGCAGGGCGTCGTCCAGAACCTCGGCGGTGGCACGACGGCATCCGTCGTGGATGCGGCGTCGGGCAGCACCGAGCAATTGGTGCCCGGCGGTCCGGCGGCGTCGCAGATCGCGATCAAGCAGTTGGGCACCAACGGCGGCGGCTTCTTCAACGCCAACTCGGCGCACCCGTTCGAGAACCCCAACGGGCTGACGAACATCCTCGAGATGTGGGCGATCCTGGTGATCCCGTTCGCGCTGGTCGTCACCTTCGGCATCCTGATCGGCGACCGACGGCAGAGCCGACTGCTCGGCGCTGTCATGGTCATGTTCCTGGTCGTCATCAGCGCCCTGGCGATCTTCGCCGAGGGCAACGGCAACCCTGCCCTCGAGACCCGCGGGGTCGATCAGTCGATCTCCGCCACGCAGTCGGGCGGCAACATGGAGGGCAAGGAACTCCGGTTCGGCACGAGTGCGTGCGGGCTCTGGGCGGGCGCCACCACCGGCACGTCCAACGGTTCGGTGAACTGCATGCACGATTCGTTCACCCCGATCGGCGGGATGGCGCCGATGGTCCAGATGATGTTCGGCGAGATCTCGCCGGGCGGCATCGGTGTCGGACTCATGGGTCTGCTGATCAACGCCCTGCTGGCGGTGTTCATCGCCGGTCTGATGGTGGGTCGTACCCCCGAGTACCTGGGCAAGAAGATCCAGGCCGCCGAGATGAAGCTCGTGACGCTGTACATCCTCGCGATGCCGATCGCGTTGCTCGGCTTCGCCGCTGCGTCGGTGGTGATCGGATCGGCCGCCACGTTCCAGCCCGGCCCGCACGGCTTGTCGGAGGTGCTGTACAACTTCGCCTCGGCGACCAACAACAACGGGTCGGCCTTCGCCTACCAGGGCACGGGCACCCAGTGGTACACGGTCACCCAGGGCCTGGCGATGCTGGTCGGTCGCTTCTTCCTCATCATCCCGGCGCTCGGGATCGCCGGCGCCCTCGCGGGCAAGCCGACCGTGCCCTCGACCAATGGCACGCTCCCGACCCACACGCCGCTGTTCGGCGTGCTGATCGGAGGCGTCGTGCTCGTCGTCACCGGCCTCACCTTCTTCCCGGCGCTCGCGCTCGGCCCGATCCTCGAGCACCTCTCGCTGTGATCCCCCTGCCCGTCGCTCCCGCAGTCAACCGCTCGATGTCCCAGTCCCAAGGACGGTCATGAACACCACGCTCCTCGAACCCGAACCCGGCTCGCCGGCACCCGCCGACCGGCCGCCGAAGGTGCGCACCAAGCCGTCGGCGTCGGCCTCGATCTTCGACCGGGCCATCGTCCGCTCCGCCGTCGTCGATTCGTTCCGCAAGCTCGACCCGCGCTCGCTGGCCAAGAACCCGGTGATGTTGATCGTCGAGGTCGGCGCGATCCTCACCACGATCCTGTTCATCCGCGACCTCGGCTCCTCGACCGGGCAGGAGAACGCCTTCGGAGGCCTGGTCGCGGCGTTCTTGTGGTTCACGGTCATCTTCGCCAACCTCGCCGAGGCCATGGCAGAGGGCCGCGGCAAGGCCCAGGCGGCCAGCCTCCGGGCCACCCGTGCCGACACCATGGCCACGCTCGTGCAGGCCGACGGCACGACGGTGCAACGCTCGTCGGCCGACCTGCAGATCGGGGATCGTTGCGTCGTCGTGGCCGGCGACGTGATCCCTGGTGACGGCGACGTCGTCGAGGGCATCGCCACCGTCGACGAGTCGGCCATCACCGGTGAATCCGCGCCGGTGATCCGCGAGAGCGGCGGCGACCGCTCGGCGGTCACCGGTGGCACACGTGTGTTGAGCGATCGCATCGTGGTGCAGATCAGCGCGAAGCCCGGCGAGACCTTCCTCGACCGGATGATCGCGCTGGTCGAGGGCGCCGATCGACAGAAGACGCCGAACGAGATCGCGCTGTCGATCCTGCTCTCCGGCCTCACGATCGTGTTCCTGCTCGCCGTCGTGACGTTGCAGCCGTTCGCCATCTTCTCGGGCGCCGAGCAGACCATCATCGTGCTGGTCGCGCTGCTGGTGTGTCTCATCCCCACCACGATCGGCGGCCTGCTCTCGGCCATCGGCATCGCCGGGATGGATCGGTTGGTGCAGCGCAACGTGCTGGCGATGTCCGGCCGAGCCGTGGAAGCCGCAGGCGACGTCACCACCCTGCTGCTCGACAAGACCGGCACGATCACCTTCGGGTCGCGCCAGGCGGCGGAGTTCATCCCGGTGCACGACGCGACGGTCGAGGAGGTGGCGGAGGGGGCGCTCGTGTCGTCCCTCGCCGACGAGACACCGGAAGGTCGATCGATCGTCGAGCTCGCCACCGGCCGGCACGGCCTGGTCACACCCGATGCCCGCGACGCGGTGCTGGTGCCGTTCACCGCGCAGACCCGCATGTCGGGCATGGACCTCACCGACGGCCGCACGGTGCGCAAGGGCGCCGCCGACTCGGTGCGCCGCTTCGTGCAGGAAGCGGGCGGCTCGGTCCCGCTCGAGCTCGGGCCGATCGTCGAGCAGGTGTCCCGCGACGGTGCCACGCCCCTCGTGGTCATCGATCGCCGGCCCGGCCAGCACTGGCGGGTGCTCGGGGTGATCCGGTTGAAGGACACGGTGAAGCCCGGGATGCGCGAACGCTTCGACGAACTCCGGGCGATGGGCATCCGCACCGTGATGATCACGGGCGACAACCCGCTCACCGCAGCGGCGATCGCGGCGGAGGCCGGCGTCGACGACTTCCTGGCCGAGGCGACACCCGAGGACAAGATGGCGCTGATCAAGCGCGAGCAGGCCGGCGGCAACCTCGTCGCGATGACCGGCGACGGCACCAACGACGCGCCGGCGCTCGCCCAGGCCGACGTGGGCGTCGCGATGAACACCGGGACCCAGGCCGCCAAGGAGGCCGGGAACATGGTCGACCTCGACAGCAACCCGACCAAGCTCATCGAGATCGTCGAGGTGGGCAAGCAGTTGCTGATGACCCGCGGTGCGCTCACCACCTTCTCGATCGCGAACGACATCGCGAAGTACTTCGCGATCATCCCCGCGATGTTCTCCGGCGTGCTGCCGGCGCTCGACCAGCTCAACGTGATGGACCTGCAGAGCCCTCGCTCCGCGATCCTCTCCGCAGTGATCTTCAACGCGCTGGTGATCATCGGGCTCGTGCCGCTCGCCCTGCGCGGCGTGCGGTTCCGGGCCGAGGCCGCCTCGGCCGTGCTGCGCCGCAACCTGCTCGTCTACGGACTGGGCGGGGTACTCGTCCCCTTCGTCGGCATCAAGCTCATCGACATCGTCGTCTCAGCGCTCGGAGTGAACTGACATGCGAACCTTCATCCGCCAACTGGCCCCTGCGGCGCTCGCCATCGTCGCCTTCACCCTGCTGCTCGGTGTGGTCTACCCCCTGGTCACCACCGGCATCGCCCAGGTCGCGTTCGGCGACCAGGCCGACGGCAGCCTCGTGGAACGTGGCGGGAAGGTGGTCGGGAGCGAGCTGGTGGGCCAGCCCTTCAGCTCCCCCGAGTACTTCCATCCCCGCCCGTCGGCCGCGGGTGCCGGCTACGACGGGTCGGCGAGCTCTGGCTCGAACCTCGGGCCGCTCAACAGCGACTTCCTGGCCTCGATCGACGAGCGGGTCGCGGCCTATCGGGCCGAGAACGGTCTCGACGATCTCGTCGACGTCCCGGTCGATGCCGTCACGGCATCGGGCTCGGGGCTCGACCCGCACATCTCCGTCGCCAACGCAGAACTGCAGGCACGACGAGTCGCAGGCGCACGCGGCATCGAGGTCTCCACGGTGCTCGAGCTGGTCGAGGCCAACATCGACGGGCGCGACCTCGGGATGCTCGGGGAGCCGGGCGTGAACGTCCTGCTGCTCAACCTCGCGCTGGACGATCTCGTCGTGGCCGGGTGAGACTCCCGCCGTGGCACGAGGATCACTCCGCATCTACCTCGGTGCCTCGCCGGGCGTGGGCAAGACGTTCGCCATGCTCAACGAGGGTCGGCGACGCCATGACCGGGGCACCGATGTCGTGATCGGCGTCGTGGAGACCCACGGCCGGGTCAACACCGCTGACCAGATCGGTGACCTGCCGGTCGTCCCCCGTCGCACGATCGAGCATCGTGGAGCGACGTTGTCCGAGATGGATCTCGACGCCGTCCTCGCCCGTCGACCCGAGGTCGTCCTGGTCGACGAGTTCGCCCACACCAATGCGCCGGGCGGTCGCCACGAGAAGCGCTGGCAGGACGTCGACGCGATCCTGGCCGCCGGCATCGACGTGATCGCCACACTCAACATCCAGCACCTCGAGTCGTTGAACGACGTGATCGCACGCATCACCGGGGTCACCCAGCGCGAGACCGTGCCCGACGCGGTGGTCCGGCGCGCCGATCAGATCGAGCTCGTCGACATGTCACCGGAGGCGCTCCGCCGCCGCATGGCCCACGGCAACATCTACCCCGCCGATCGGGTCGACGCCGCGCTGTCGAACTTCTTCCGACCGGGGAACCTCGGCGCACTCCGCGAGCTGGCCTTGTTGTGGGTTGCCGACCGGGTCGAGGAGTCGCTCGCCGCGTACGTCGCCGATCAGGGCATTGCCGATGCGTGGGAGACCCGCGAGCGGGTCGTCGTCGGCATCAGCGGCGCGCCGGGCGGCGAAGCGCTGATCCGGCGGGCAGCACGGATGGCCGGACGCGTCGGCGGCGATCTCGTGGGCGTGCACGTCGTGGCCGACGACGGCCTCGCCAGACAGGACGACGCGGCGATCGCTGCCCAGCGAGCGCTCGTCGAGTCGCTCGGCGGGAGGACCCACGAGATCGTCGGCCACGACCGCGCCGCCGCACTGGTGGCGTTCGCCCGCGGCGAGAAGGCGACACAGCTCGTCGTCGGCGCCACCGCGTCGAGCCGATGGCACGAGCTGTGGCACGGGTCGTTCGTCGCCAAGGTCACCCGGCTCGCCCGTGACGTGGACGTGCACGTCATCGGTCGGGAGGAGGCACCGGCGGGACCACCGCCCGCCGGTGCGCTCCGCCCCCGACGGGCGATCGATCGCCGGCGATCCGTCGGTGCGTGGATGCTCACGATCGCCGGCCTGCCGGCGTTGACGGCGCTGTTCCGAGCGATCGGCGACGTGGCCTTGTCGACCGAGCTGCTCGTCTTCCTCGCGTGCACGCTCGTGATCGCCGCGGTCGGCGGACGGCTGGTGGGCGCCGTCGCCGCGATCGCGTCGTCGCTCCTCGTCAACTGGTGGTTCGTCGAGCCGAAGTACACGTTCACGATCGCCGAGGGGCAGAACCTCGTCGCGCTCGTGGTGTTCGTCACCGTGTCGGTGATGGTCGGTGCGCTCGTCGACATCAGCGCCGAGCGGGCGCTCGAAGCCCGCCGCGCGCGGGCCGAGGCCGCCGCGCTCGCCCGGAGCGCAGCCAGCATGACGACCGATCCCGACCCGGTGCCGGCGCTGCTCGAGCACGTGCGACGCACCTTCGGGCTCGAGGGCGCCCGGTTGGTCGAGTCCCGAGACGGAGAGCAGACGGTGATGGCGTCGACGGGATCGCTGTCGGGTGCGATCACCACGATCGACCTGCGCGCGGAGACGGAGACGCCGCGGCGGCTCGAACTCGCCGGCCGAGCGTTGACGGTCGACGATCGACGCATCGTGGGCGTGTTGGCAGACCAGTTGGGGGTCGCGCTCGACACCCAACGGCTCGCCGGTGAGGCAGCCGAGGCCGAGACGCTCGGGCAGATCGACCTCGTGCGCACCGCGCTGCTGCGTGCCGTCTCGCACGACCTCCGTACACCCCTCGCGACCATCAAGGCGTTGGTGTCGGGCGTGCTCGACCCCGGGGTCGACTGGAGCACCGACCAGCTCCGCGAGGCGCTCACGTCCGTCGACCACGAGACCGATCGGCTCAACCGGCTGGTCGGCAACCTCCTCGACGCGAGCAGGCTCCAGATCGGTGCGCTGGCGCTGCAACCGCGTGCGGCCAGCGTGGACGAGATCGTCGAAGCGTCGCTTCGCAGCCTCGGCGACGAGGCCGCCGACGTGGTGGTGCGGATCGACGACGGCGTGGCCGAGGTGTTGGTCGACCCGACGCTGCTCGAGCGGAGTCTCGCCAACGTGGTGAGCAACGCGGTCCGTCACGGTCGCGATGCACCGGTGCGGGTGGAGGCCGGCAGCGTGGGAACGACGGTGCACCTGCGCGTGGTCGACCGGGGGCCGGGCATCCCGGTGCGCGCCCGCGAGGAGGCGTTGGCACCCTTCCAGCGCTTCGGCGACACCAACACCGCCGACGGCGTGGGTCTCGGGCTCTCGATCGCGCAGGGATTCCTCGACGCGATGGGTGGCTCGCTGCTGCTCGACGACACACCCGGTGGCGGCCTGACCGTCACGATGGTGCTGCCGGCGATCGAACCCGACGAGCCGACCGAGCCGACCGAGTCCCCACAGCCATCGGTGCCGTCGGACTCCAGCGATGAGGGCGAACGTGAGGAGGAACGCGCATGACCACGAAGGTGCTCGTCGTCGACGACGAGGTGTCGATCCGCAAGGCGTTGTCGCTCAACCTCGCGGCAAGGGGCTACGAGGTGGTGCTCGCCGACAGCGGTGAGGCCGCGATGCAGGCGGTGGCGTCCGAGCATCCGGAGATGGTGCTGCTGGATCTCGGCCTGCCGGGGATCGACGGCATCCGCACCATCGAGGCGTTGCGCGGCTGGACCGATGTGCCGATCATCGTGCTGACGGTGCGCGACGACGACGCATCGAAGATCGCCGCGCTCGATGCGGGTGCCGACGACTACATCACCAAGCCGTTCTCGATGGGCGAGCTGCTCGCCCGGTTGCGTGCCGCGCTTCGTCGCGCACCTGACGCGCCGCCGGCATCGCCCACCGTCGAGGCGGTGTCGTTCCGGCTCGACCTCGCCGCGCACCGGGCGTTCACCCTCGATCCCGAGGCGGAGGTCCACCTGACGCCAACCGAGTGGGCCATCGTCACCTACCTCACGCGCAACCCGCAACGACTCGTCACCCACCGGCAACTGGTGACCGCCGTGTGGGGCCCGACGTTCGATCCCGACCCCAATCTGCTCCGGGTCCACATGGCGCACATCCGGCGCAAGCTCGAGGCCGAATCGTCGCGGCCTCGACACTTCATCACCGACTCCGGCGTCGGCTACCGCTACGAGCCGGCGTGACGGATCGGCGACCGGCGCTAAGAACGCGTCAACACCCGCACCG
>CAUJET010000208.1 GCA_963169665.1 Actinomycetota bacterium
CGGGGAAGCCGAGGTCGATGGTGGAGGTGGCTGGGTCCGGCCAACGGCTGGTGACCACCTTGGACCGGGTGTAGAAGTTCACGCCCTCCGGGCCATACATGTGCTGGTCGCCGAACAGCGAGGCCTTCCAGCCACCGAAGCTGTAGTAGCTGACCGGCACCGGGATCGGCACGTTCACGCCGACCATGCCGACCTGCACGTCGAACTCGAACTGGCGGGCCACGCCGCCGTCGGCGCGCGTGATCGATCTCGCCAAGCGCGCCGAGACGTACGGATTCACCTACGTGTGGACCTTCGACAGCCACATCCTGTGGCAGGAGCCGTACGTCATCTACAGCCAGATCCTGGCCGAGACGCGCAACGTCGTGGTCGGACCGATGGTCACCAACCCGGCCACCCGCGACTGGACCGTCACGGCGAGCGTGTACGCCACGCTCAACGAGATGTACGGCAACCGCACGGTGTGCGGCATCGGCCGAGGCGACTCCGCCGTGCGCGTCACCAACGGCGCGCCCACCACGCTCGCCACACTGCGCGACAGCATCCACGTCATCCGCGAGCTCGGCAACGGCCGCGCCGTCGACTACAAGGGCAGCGAGCTGCGCCTGCCGTGGGCGGCCAAGAGCGAGCTCGAGGTGTGGGTCGCCGCCTACGGCCCCAAGGCGCTCGCGCTGACCGGCGAGGTGGGTGACGGGTTCATCCTCCAGCTCGCCGACCTGTCGATCGCCGAGTGGACGATCGGCGCGGTGCGTTCGGCTGCCGAGGCTGCGGGCCGGGACCCGGACGACATCACCATCTGCGTCGCCGCCCCTGCCTACGTCACCGACGGCACCGAGGCCGGGCTCGCCCACGGTCGCGAGCAGTGCCGCTGGTTCGGCGGCATGGTGGGCAACCACGTGGCCGACATCGTCGCTCGCTACGGCGACGACGCACCGGTCCCGAAGGCGCTCACCGACTACATCGCCGGCCGTCAGGGCTATGACTACAACGAGCACGGCCAGGCCGGCAACAGCCACACGTCGTTCGTGCCCGACGAGATCGTCGACCGCTTCTGCATCGTCGGTCCGCCCGAGGTGCACATCGAGCGGATGCGCCAGCTGAAGGACCTCGGTGTCGACCAGTTCTCGATCTACCTCCAGCACGACGACAAGGACCACACCCTGGCCGCCTACGGCGAGAAGGTCATGCCCGCGATCGCCGACCACGTGCGAGCCAAGGACTGATGGCCGGGCCGGCACTCGGCGTCTGTCCCACCTCCCGGATCGGAGCGGTGGGCGCATGATCCACCGGCTCCGTCGCGCCGCGATGTTCGTCGTGGCCATGCTGCTCGTCGTCGCCCTCTGGGAGGGGTACAAGGCGATCGGTCCCGCCAAGGGCGGCGACGTGCTCGGCTTCGGCATCCTCCCGCGGACGAACGATCAGGTGATGCCCCACGTGTGGTCGATGGTCACCGGCCTGTTCGATCCCGCGCAGCGCCAGGGCGACCAGACGGTGTTGTCGGTCGTGCTCGGCGGCGCCTGGTACTCGTTCCGCATCGCGCTCGTGGGCTTCGCCGGCGGTGTCGCCGGCGGCATGGCGATCGCAGTGGTGCTCACCCGGTTCCGGCTGGCCGAGCGGGCGATCCTGCCGTACCTCGTCATCTCCCAGACGGTGCCGCTCATCGCCCTCGCCCCGCTCGTCGCGGGCTGGGGCGGCAAGCTCCAGATCGGCGACTGGGTGTGGCCGAAGTGGATGTCGGCGGCCGTGCTCGGTGCGTTCCTGGCGTTCTTCCCGGTGGCGGTCGGCACGTTGCGCGGGCTCAAGTCGCCGAACGCTGCGTCGTTGGAACTGATGGACAGCCTGGCCGCCTCGTGGTGGCGCACCCTCGTCAAGCTGCGCTTCCCCTCGGCCGTGCCCTACATCGTCCCGGCGCTGAAGCTCGGTGGCGCGGGCGCCGTGGTGGGTGTGGTGGTCGCCGAGATCTCCACCGGGTTGAAGGGCGGCATCGGTCGCCTCATCATCGAGTACTCGCGTCAGGCGACCTCCGAGCCGACGAAGGTGTTCACCAGCATCTTCGGCGCCGCGCTGCTCGGCCTCACCATGGCGGCGATCGTCGCCTGCATCGATCTCGCGCTGATGCGCAACCGACCCAAGGAATCCGCCTCATGAGCACCACCAGCGGCGCCGGCAGCAACGCGACCGCGAGCGCGGGTACCGCGCCGAACGCGGTCGAGATCGCCGGATTGCGCAAGGTCTTCAACGCCAACAAGGCGAACGCGGTCGAGGCGCTCGTCGATGTCGACCTCACGATCGCCCCGGGCGAGTTCGTGTCGCTGATCGGACCGTCGGGGTGCGGGAAGAGCACCCTGCTGCGGCTCATCGCCAACCTGCTCGACCCCACGTCGGGCACCGTGCTCGTCAACGGCAAGCCGGCGGCGCAGGCCCGCCAGGACCAGGACTACGGGATGGCGTTCCAGCAGTCGGGGCTGTTCGAGTGGCGCAGCGTCGTGCGCAACATCGAGCTGCCGCTCGAGCTGAAGGGGTGGGGCAAGGCGGAGCGTCGGGCCCGTGCCCACGAGATGCTCGAACTGGTGAAGCTCGGCGACTTCGCCGGCCACATGCCGTGGCAGCTGTCGGGTGGCATGCAGCAGCGCGTGGCGATCGCCCGGGCGCTCGCCGCGCACCCGCCGCTGCTGCTGATGGACGAGCCGTTCGGCGCGCTCGACGAGATGACACGCGAACACATGCAGGCCGAGCTGCTGCAGATCTGCGCCCGCACGTCGACGACGGTCGTGTTCGTCACCCACAGCATCCCCGAAGCCGTGTACCTCTCGAACCGGGTGGTCGTCATGTCGCCCCGGCCGGGTCGCATCACCGAGATCATCGACGTCGACCTCGGTTCTGATCGCGACGAGGACACGCGAGAGGCGACCGAGTTCTACGGACGCATCACCGCGGTGCGCGAGGCGTTGCGCGGCATCGAGATGGGCGCCGGTCCACGGGGTATCGAGGACCGATGAGCGATCGCGGTTCGGGCACGTCGGCGCTGCGCACGGCACAGCTGGCACAGGTGGTGCTCCCACCGGTGGTGTTCGGCGTGCTGTTCTTCGGCGCGTGGGAGCTGCTCGTCGCCGCGTTCGACATCAAGCCGTACTTCCTGGTGCCGCCGTCGGACATCCTCGGCCGGTTCCTCGACAACTTCGATCTGATCTGGGCCGCGATGCGAGTCTCCGGCGCCAACGCGCTCATCGGACTGTTGGTCGGTGCGATCCTCGGCGTCGCGATGTCGTTCGTGCTGCTGCGCTTCCGGGTCCTCGACGAGATCGTCACGCCGCTCTCCATCGCGCTGAACGCGGTGCCGATCTTCGTGCTCGTGGCCGTGTTCAACAACATGTTCGCGATCACGAGCGAGGTGCCGCGCCGGTTGATGGTCACGCTGGTCGTGTACTTCGTCGTCCTCGTCAACGTGGCGCGCGGCCTGCGCCAGGTCGACGCAACGCACGTGGAGTTGATGAAGTCGTACGCTGCGAGCGACTGGACGGTGCTCCGCCTCGTGCGGGTGCCCAACGCCATCCCGTACTTCTTCACAGCGCTCAAGATCGCCGCGCCGCTCGCCGTCATCACCGCGTTCGTGTCCGAGTACTTCGGCGGCTCGCAGAACGGTCTCGGCAACAAGATCACCTCCAACCTCGCGACGTCGAAGAAGGCCGAGGGATGGGCATACGTCGGCGGTGCCTGCCTGCTCGGGCTCGCCTTCTACCTGTTCGCCGTGGTGTTGGAGATGGTCGTCACCCCTCGTGGGGCGGGCGACCGTGCAGAACGCGGTCGGAGCGGCGCATGAGCGCTGCCCGGCCCATCAGACCGCAGCGGCAACCCGCCGTTGTCGGGGGAGGAGAAGAAGAATGAAGCGTACGACCAGAGGAGCACTCGTCTCGATGCTCGCCCTGTCGCTCGTGGCCGCAGCCTGCGGCTCCGACGACGACGAGTCGACGGCCACCGAGGCCCCCGCCGCCACGGAAGCGGAGACCGACGCGACCGAGGCGCCGGCAGCCACGGAGGCCCCCGCCGCCACCGAGGCACCGGCAGCGACCGAGGCGCCGGCAGACGGCGAGTGCACCGAGCCGACCGAGGTGAAGCTGCAGATGCAGTGGGTCACCCAGGCCCAGTTCGCGGGCTACTACGCGGCAGCCGACCAGGGCTTCTACGCCGACCAGTGCCTCGAGGTCACCATCCTCGAGGGTGCGGTCGACATCACCCCGCAGGACGTGCTCGCCAACGGCGAGTCCGACTTCGCGATCGCGTGGGTGCCGAAGGCGCTCGCCAGCCGCGAGGGTGGCGCCGACATCGTCAACATCGCCCAGGTGTACCAGCGCTCGGGCACCCTGCAGGTGTCGTTCAAGGACAAGGGCATCACCAGCCCGGCCGACTTCGCCGGCAAGACGATCGGCAACTGGGGCTTCGGCAACGAGTTCGAGGTGTTCGCGGCCATGACCGCGGCGGGTCTCGACCCTGCCACCGACGTCACCAACGTCCAGCAGCAGTTCGACATGGTCGCCCTGCTCGCCGGCGACATCGATGCTGCCGAGGCGATGACCTACAACGAGTACGCACAGGTGCTCGAGGCCGTGAACCCCGACACCGGTGAGCTGTACACGCCGGACGACTTCAACGTCATCAGCTACGAAGACGAGGGTGTCGGCATGTTGCAGGACGCCATTTGGGCCGACGGCACCCGCCTCAGCGACCCGGAGTACAAGGACACCGCCGTCCGCTTCGTCGCAGCGTCGCTGCAGGGCTGGGCCTACTGCCGTGACAACGTGCAGTCGTGCGCCGACATCGTGCTCGCCCAGAGTCCGATCCTCGGTGCGTCGCACCAGCTGTGGCAGATGAACGAGGTCAACAAGCTGATCTGGCCCGCCGCCAGCGGCGTCGGCTTCATCGATCAGGCCGCGTGGGATCGTACGGTCGAGATCGCCTCGGGCGCGAAGAACCTCGACGGTGCCACGGTGCTCACCAAGCCCGTCGACGACGGTGCGTACACCAACGAGATCATCGAGGCCGCACACGCGATCCTCGAGGGCCTCGGCGTCGAGCTGACCGGTGACGGGTACGCCCCGATCGAGGTCACGCTGAACGAGGGCGGCGCCTGATCCGAACGGATCGAGTGCTGACCTGATGTGACGAACAGAGGGCGGGCCGCTCCGGCGGCCCGCCCTCTGTCGCGTCCGGGTTCAGGTGCCCGGGTTCAGGTGCCCGGGTTCAGGCGATGGGCGGTTCAGGCGATCGCGGTGCCGAACAGGGCGCCGATGCCGTAGGTGACGGCCGAGGCCGCCACCACGATCACGAGCTGGCGCAGCGCACCGCGCACCACCGGGCGTTCCGCCGACCGGCTCACCCACGCACCGACGGCGACGCTCGCCGCAGCGGTTGCGGCGACGCTCACCGCCACCGCGGTCGTGCCGTCGACGAAGAACCACGGCAGCAGCGGGATCGCCGCACCCACGCCGAACAGGCCGAGCGAGCTGACTGCCGCGGTGGTGGGCGACCCGAGTTCGTCGGGGTTGAGGCCGAACACGAGACGTGCCGAGAAGTCGAGGAACTTGTGCTCGTCGAGCGGCAGTTCGGTCGCGGCGCGCTGGGCCGTGTCGGTGGCGAGGCCGGAGTCGACGAGCTTGTCGGTGATCTGGTCGAGCACCAGCTTCGGGTTGCGGCGCACCATCCGGCGCAGCTCGGCGAGCAGGCCCTCGTAGATCTCCACCTGGCTCCGCACGCTCACCCACTCGCCGGCGGCCATCGAGAACGCCCCGGCCACCAGGCTGGCGAAGCCGGCGATGCGGACGGCGCTCGCCGAGCTGTCGGCGCCGGCGACCGCGAGGATGAGGCACACGTTCGTGACGAGGCCGTCGTTCACGCCGAGGACCGCGGCTCGGGCACCGCCGCGGTTGGCGCTGTCGACACGTCGCTGCAACTCGGCCGCATCGCTCCGGTCGTCGGTGACTCGCGGTTCGATCGGGTCGACGAACGGCCCGGTGCTCACGTGGGCGGGTCCTCCTGGAGCTGGGCGATGTCGCCGAGCACCTTCGCCGCGAACCCCGCCACGTCGCTCACGTCGTACGAGCGGGCGATGGTGCCGGACGGATCGATCAGGTAGGCGATGCGCCGCGGGAACTGGTCGTACTGCTCGCCCGGGGCCCGCTCCGCCTCGTACGAGCGGCCGACGAGGTGGTCGGCGTCGCTGAGCAACGGGTAGTCGAAGCCCTGCGCCTCGGCGAAGGCGAAGTTCTCCGTCGGCGTGTCGAACGAGGCGCCGACGATCGCGGCGCCGGCTGCGGCGAACTGTGGGGCACTGTCACGCAGGCCCTGGCCCTGGAGCGTTCAACCAGGTGTGGACGCCTTCGGATACCACCAGAGCACGACCCACGTGCCGCGGAGATCGACGAGCCGGACTGGTGTGCCGTGCTGATCGGGCAGATCGAAGTCGGGGGCCGTCGTACCGGGAGCGAGCATGCCGTGATTGTGTCAGGTGTCGAGGCGGGGCGCGCCCTGAGGATGCGGTGCGACCTCGCCGCGGAGGTCCTCCACGAGGTCCACGAGCTTGCCCATCACGAGGTCGGCAGCGATCCGTACCTCGTCGGGCGTCGGCTCCATCGTCGCATCGATCCGCATGAGCTCGCGCACGTCGATCGGCGCGCCGACCTTCGTCGTCACCTTGGGTCGACGGATCACGTTGCGTATCAGCGTCACCAGGAGCTTCCGTCGACCGACCACCTCGTGGGCACCGAGCATCGCGACCGGAACGATCGGCGCGCCCGACCGCAGCGCGAGCCGCACGGCGCCGGTCTTGGCCCGCTCGGGCCACATCATCGGGTCGCGCGTCAGGCGGCCCTCGGGGTAGAGACCGACGGCCTCCCCCGCCGCGAGCGCCATGGCCGCCTCGTCGAGCGCCGCCGAGGCCTCGCTCGACCCGCGCTGCACCCGGATGAAGCCGAGCGTTCGAGCGAGCGAACCGATCACGGGCACCTTGAACACGCCTGCGGTGGCGAGCAGGCGCAGCTCTCGACCGAGTCGCCGGCAGGCGAGTGCGAGCAGCACGCCGTCGGCGTAGCTGGTGTGGTTGGAGATCACGATGATGGCGCCCGAGGGCAATGCCTGCGCAGCTCGTGAACGGCTGCGCTGCTTGGCCACCTGCAATCGGCTGAACACGCCGATCACCGAGCCGACGACGGCGGCGAGCACGGCGTAGACGATCGCGCCGGTGCGACCGGGATGACGCCAGCCGGATGCCATGCGCCGACCCTAGACCGCTGCCGCCCCGACGGGCGGCCGCTCCATCACGATCAGCGGGAGCCCGACCTCGTCGGGCGTGTGGAGGCGCACCACCTCCACGAAGCCGAGCCGTTGGTACAGGCGCACGTTGTCATCGCTGGAGGTCTCGAGCCACGCCAGCGTGCCGGTGCGATCGCACTCGTCGAGGGTCGGCTGCAGGAGCGCCGACGCGAGGCCTGCGCCGCGCCGGTCGGGACGGGTGCCGACGGTACCGAGGTACCAGTTCGGCACCAGCGGCTGGAACGGGTGGGTGAGCTCGTGGCTCAGGCGCATCCGCTCCACGTCGATCAGCCCGTTCTGTGCCACCTGCACCTCGGCGACGAGGGTCGCGTCGTCGGGCGGTCGCCGATCTGCGGGCGGCACCCACAGCGCGACAGCCGCCACGTCGTCGGTGACCCACAGGGAGTTCCACGCCAACCCGAGCTGCAGATCGAGCGCGAACGATCGCCGC
>CAUJET010000209.1 GCA_963169665.1 Actinomycetota bacterium
CGACGAGGTCGTGCGGATCACCTGTGGGGTGGTGGGTCTGCACGAACGGTTCGTGCGTCTCCTGCCGGTCACGCCTGCTGCGGCGCCCTCGATCGACACCCTGATCGACGTCGTGCTCGGCGAGAAGCGCTTCCGGGCCACGGTGCAGGACTCCACGAACGACGTGTTCACCGTCCTCCGGCCGCTCGACATCGTCTCGGCCAGCCTCGCCAGCTGACGGCCCGGCTGTGGCAGGCTGAACCTGCGCACCGGCGTCGGATCGGCCGGGCGGAGGAGGGGCAGGTCATGACGTCCGTTCAGCAGGGCCCGATCGCGGTCGAGATCGAGCGGATCGCCGGTGCGTGCGGCGCCATCGTGCACGGATTCGACCTCACGTCGCCGCAGGCACCCGATGCGGTCGAGCAGCTCCGAGTCCTCCTCGACGAACACCTCGTGGTGTTCCTCCCTGAACAGCGCCTCGATCTCGACCAGCTCGAGCGGGTCACGGACGAGCTCGGCGGTCGCGATCTCACCCCGTTCGTCGCCCCGGTGAGCGAGCGTCCGTACGTCATCAAGGTCGTGAAGGAGCCCGGCGACGAGCTCAACTTCGCGAACGCCTGGCACACCGACCTGAGCTATCTGCCGGCGCCGCCCGCGTACACCGTGCTGCACGCGTGGGATGTGCCCGCGTTCGGTGGCGACACGATGTGGGCCAACCAGTACCTGGCCTACGAGACCCTGCCCCGCGAACTCCGCGAACGACTGCTCGGTCTGCGTGCCACCCATTCCGCAGGCATGGCCTACGGCACGGGCGGCTATCTGGAGCAGGTGGCCGGCAAGAGCTCGATGCAGATCCTGCCGAGCGACGAGGCCTACCGCGTCCACACGCATCCGATGGTCGTCCGCCACCCGCGGACCGGTCGTGCAGCGCTGTTCGTCAACCCCGTCTACACCACCGGCATCGACGGCATGGAGGCTGCCGAGGCGACGCCGCTGTTGCAGCGCCTGTACCAACACAGCGTCCACCCGAACCTCACCTGTCGGGTTCGCTGGACCCCGGGCATGCTCACCATCTGGGACAACCGCTGCACCCAGCACTTCGCGATCAACGACTACGCCGGTCAGCGGCGCGAGATGTACCGCACGAGCGTGCGGGGGAGCGCGCCGGTCGCTGCCTGACGGAATTCGGGCCGCCTTCGCGACACCCGGGTGCCAGGCTCTGGCCATGGCAGTCGAACAGGTCTTCGAGGTCCGCGTCACCACGCCCGACGAATGGCGCATCGCCTGCGACACCATGCGGGCCGCCTTGCTGTCCGGTCCCGTGTCCGACGAGGTCTGGGCGAAGTCGGGCGCCGGGTGGGAGGACCACCTCTCGTACACCGCATGGGCAGGCGATCGCTGTGTCGGTCACGCCGGTGCCTTCCGCTTCGACACCGTCGTGCCGGGCGGTGCTCGGGTCGCCACCGCGGGCGTGACCCGCGTGGGGGTCCTGCCCACGGCGACGCGACACGGGCTGCTGTCGCGGATGATGCGCGACCTGTTGGTCGCCGCCCGTGCCGAGGGCCGGGTCCTCGCCAGCCTGCGCGCCAGCGAAGCCGTGATCTACCGGCGCTTCGGCTTCGGCGTCGCGGCCGACAGCCTCAGTGTCCGCGTCGACACCCGCCGCGCTCGCCCTGTCACCGGCGCGGCGCCAGGATCGGTGCGCGTGCTGCAGCGCTCGGAGATCCTCGGCGTGGTGCCGGCGATCTACGACCGGGTCATCAGTCGACCCGGAGCCGTCACGCGCCCCGCCTTCTTGTGGGAGCGCTACCTCGACGACGCGCTCACCGGCGACAAGGCGGGCAACGTGGTCGTGCACACGTCGGTCGACGGCGTCGACGACGGCTTCGCCCACTACACCGTGGCCTGGCACGAGGAGCCGTTCATCGACACCTACGGCGTGGGCGAGGTGCACGACGTGTTCGGCGCCACGCCGGCAGTGGAACTCGCGCTGTGGGAGTTCCTCGTCGGCATCGATCTGATCCGCCACTACGACGTGGAGGAGCGGCCGCTGGACGATCCGATGCGACTCGCCGTGCGCGACCGTCGCGCCTGCGAGACCAGACAACGCTTCGACGAGCAGTGGCTGCGGTTGCTCGACGTCGAGTCGTGCCTCGCCGCTCGCACGTACCGTCCCGGTCCGTCGGTCACGATCGCCGTGCAGGACCCGTGGTTCGAGGACAACGACGACGTGTTCGAAGTGGGGTCACACGGCGCCGCTCGTCGCGGACGATCGACACCAGCCGACCTCACGGTGGAGATCGACGTCCTCAGCGCTGCATACCTCGGCACCGTCTCGTGGAGCGAGCTCGCCGCCGTCGGCCGTGTCGCGGGCGACGCCGAGGCGGTCGCCCGCGCCGACGATCTGTTCGCCAGCCGACCGCTCGCGTGGTGCGGCAGCTTCTTCTGACGAGGGCACGACGTTCACCCGGCCGTGTCAGGGCGGCTTTGCTAGCGTTCCGCCCGATGGGGAAGCGACCTGACGGGCAACTCGAGTACGACGTCCTGCGGGTGCTGTGGACAGCGAAGGGGTCGCTGTCTCCGGCGGATGTCGGCGAGCACCTCGACCTCGGCCTCGCCTACACCACGGTGGCCACGGTGCTCACCCGCCTCCACGCGAAAGGGCTCGTCGAGCGGGAGTCCGTCGGCCGGGCGTTCGTGTACCGCGCCGTGATCGACGAATCGGAGTTCGCCGTTCGTCGCATCGATGACGTGCTGTCGGCCACCAGCGATCGGAGCAAGGTGTTGGCGTACTTCGTCCGCCGCTTGTCGGACCGCGAAGCGCGACAGATCAGGGAACTCCTCGATCAACCCGACCAGTGATGCCTGCGCACCTGGTCCAGCCGCTGATCGTCGCCGCGCTGGTGGCCCTGGCCTCGACGGCGATCCATCGCCGCCTGCCTCCCCGCCTCGCCAGCCGCCACATCGCCGTCGTGATGGCGATCCTCGCCGTGGCTGCCGTGCCGACGGTCGTGCTCGTCGCCGTCACCTATCTCGCCCACGTCCCCTTCTTCGGGAGCACGTTCCAGTGGTGTTCCCACGCGCTGGGTCACCATCGTGAGATACCCGTCTGGCTCGGCGTGTCGTGCACCGCGCTGTTGTTCGTCGGCACGATCCGGACGGTCCGGGTGGTGGCCTCGTACCGGCGGATGTCGTGCGACCATCCTGCGCCGCTCGCCGTCGCTGACGATCCGGCGCCGTTCGCGGTCACGCTCCCCGGTGCGGGCGGCCAGATCGTCGTGTCGGCCGGACTCATGCAGGCGCTCGCGCCGCACGAGGCCGACGTCGTCATCGCCCACGAACAGGCCCATGCCGCTCTGCGTCATGACCGCTACCTCTTGCTCGGTGCGCTCGTGACCGCGTTCCTCCCGCCGTGTGCATGGTTGTCGTCGCGACTGACGTTCTCGCTCGAACGATGGGCCGACGAGACCGCCGCGGAGCGCTGCGGCGATCGACGGCTGGTGGCGACCACGCTCGGGAAGGTTGCACTGATCGAGCGGCCCCCGTACCGGCCGGCGATCGGACTGGCAGGAGCGGCCGGGTTCGCCGGACTCGGTGTCGCAGCACGCGTCCGGCTGCTGCTGTCGCCGCCGGTGCCGCACCCCGACGAGAAGTCGATCGTGGCGATGACGGTGACGGTAGGTGTGGCGGCGGTGTTCGCCGCCTTCCAGGTGCACCACGTGGAACCGCTCATCCACTTCCTCTGCCACTGAGATCCGGCCGGGCGTCGGCCGCTTCATTCCGACAGCTAGCTTGGCCCGATGGGCCGCGAGCGGGGTGGTGTGAGCGCAGCTGTCGTGGCCGGAGCCCTCGCCGTGCTCGTGCTGCTGCTGCTCGTCGCCGCCTCGTCGGGCACGGTGCGCGTCTGGAGCGAGCCGCCGCCCGGCGATCCCCCGACCGCGGCCGACGGGTTCCAGTCGCCCGCCGACGGACCGGTGGTCCTCCAGGGCGAGCGGCCCCCGCCACCCCCGGGAGCCGATGGCGACGGGTGGCTGCTGCGGGCCCTCGCCGTAGCGCTCGGTGTGATGTTGCTGCGGTGGGCGTGGATCGTGGTGTGCTTCTGGGCCACGGTGCTGCGCCGACGGCGTGAGCGCATCATTGCTCCCTCGGGCGACTTCGCCGCGCTGCCCGGTGCACCGGTCGACGACACGCCCGAACTGGCGCTCGACCTCGAGGCGCATCTCGGTGCGCTGGCCGACGGTGACGCCCGCAACGCGATCGTCGCGTGCTGGCTCCGGCTCGAGCGCGACGTCGCCGACGCCGGACTCCCGCGATCGCCGGCCGAGACGTCGGCGGAGTTCACCGAGCGCGTGCTCGCCCGAGCCGTCGTCGACACCGCAGCGGTCGTCGGGCTCGCCGAGAGCTATCGCGAGGCGCGCTTCTCGCGTCACGTGCTCGGCGACCCCGAGCGCGACCGCGCCCTCGACGCACTCCGCCGCATCCACGCCTCGCTCCGGATCGGCTCGACCGACGGCGAGCCGTCATCCGTGGGACGGATGCCCGCATGAGCGGGCGCTGGCGGCTGCGCATCGCCACGGTCACGGGGCTGTGGTTCGCGACCGTGGTCGCCCTCGCCGTGATGGACATGCGACCGTCGGTCACCGTGCTCGCGGCCGTGGCCGTCGCGATCGCCGGCATCCTCTGGCTGATGCTCGATCTCGGCGACCTCGCCGCGCCCGTCGACTGGCGCGCCTACAGCGACGGTGGCACGTCGATCCGCGGAGCCGACACCCGCGTTCGCGTCCTGCGCCGGCAGATCTCCGACGGACGCGCCCTCGACGGCAGCGCCGCGTTGCAGCGGTCGCTCGTGTCCGTCGTCGACGACGTCCTCGCGACGGCTCACGGCATCGACCGGGTCGGGCAACCGATGCAGGCGGCAGCGGTCCTCGGCCCTCGGTTGCAGGGCTTCGTCGACGCCCCTGTCTCCGGCGACCTGCTCGCAGACCCCGCACGCCTGGCGTCGGTCCTCGACGAGATCGAGCGCCTCGCCGACCGTTCCCGATCACAGGAGACCAGATGACCTTGCTCGAGCTCGACCTGCCCGCCGTCTCGCAGCTCGCCAACGAGGTGCTCGACGAGGTGGAGCGAGCCGTCGTCGGCAAACGCGACGCGCTCACGTTGGTGCTGAGCGGCGTGCTCGCCGGTGGCCACGTCCTGATCGAGGACCTGCCCGGCCTCGGGAAGACGCTGGCCGCCCGCTCGTTCGCCACCACCCTCGGCCTTGCGTTCACGCGTGCCCAGTTCACCCCCGATCTGCTACCGGCCGACCTCACGGGTTCGTTCGTCTACGACCAGCGCACCTCCGAGTTCGTGTTCCGCCACGGACCGCTGTTCACCGGACTGCTGCTCGCCGACGAGATCAACCGCACCCCGCCCAAGACGCAGGCCGCGCTGCTCGAGGCGATGCAGGAACGTCAGATCACGGTCGAAGGTCAGACGTTCGCGCTCGACGCCCCGTTCCACGTGCTCGCCACGGCCAACCCGGTCGAGTACGAGGGCACGTACCCGTTGCCCGAGGCACAGCTCGACCGGTTCCTCCTCAGGATCAGCTTCGGTTACCCGACGCCGGACGAGGAGTGGGAGGTGCTGCGACGCCGGATCGACCGGGCGCGTGAGGAGCACGAGCTCCGTGCCGTGACCGATGCGGCGACGGTGCTGGCCATGCAGGCAGCGGTGGAGACGGTGACGGTCGACGAGTCGATCAGTCGCTACTGCGTCGAGCTCGCGACGGCAACCCGACGCCACCCGCACGTGTTGATGGGGTCGTCGCCGCGTGGCGCGCTCGCGTTGATGCTCGTCGCCCGGGCTCTCGCAGTGCTGCGCGGCCGCGATTTCGTGGTGCCCGAGGACGTCAAGGCGGTCGCCGTGCCGGTGCTCGTGCACCGCATCACCGTCAAGCCCGAACTGTGGATGACCAGCGCATCTGCCACCTCGGTCGTGCACGACGTCCTCGGCACCGTGCCGACGCCGGCGGCCGCCGAGTCGGGCGTCCCACGCCGGCCAGACGTTGGCCCCTCGGCATGATCGTGCCGGGTTGGCAGCCGACCGTCGCGCAGTTGCGGGCGAGCGCCGGTGGCGCTTCGCTCGCCGTTGCCGGTGCGCTGCTGCGACGACCTGATGCCGTGGTGCTGGCCGTGCCGCTCCTCGTGATCGCCGTGTGGGGAGTGCTCCGGCGGCCGTCAGGCGAACCCGAGATCAGTGACGCGGTCGACCACTCGACCCTGCGCGAAGGTGAGGCCACCACGTGGCGGGTCACCGTAGGCGCCGCGGACCAACTCGACAGTGTGGGCGTCGTGCTCTGGGCACCGCCGTACGCCGAACTCGATCCGCCGTGGGGTGAGCTCGTCGCGACGACGAGCCCGAACACCGACGGTACCGGGTCTGCGACGGCGGCGATCGCGATGCGGACGACGCGGTGGGGGCGGCGCTCGGTGGGGCCGGCCCGCGTCGTGGCCAGCAGCCCGTGGGCAGCGTTCCGCTGGACCAGCGCCAACACCGGCTCGCGACTCGTCACCACCTTGCCGCTCCCCGCCGTCTTCGACGCGGCAGCACCCGCCACGCACGCGGCCGGCCTGGTCGGCCTCGACCGCTCGGTGCGGCCCGGCGACGGCAGCGAGTTCGCCAGCATCCGCCCGTTCCAGGCCGGCGACCGCCTGCGTCGCATCCATTGGCCGCGCTCGTTGCGGAGCGGCTCGTTGCACGTCACGGCGACATGGGCCGACCACGACCGCCACGTCGTGCTCGTCGTCGACGCGTGCAACGACATCGGCGACAGCGACGGCATCGACGGTCGCGCCTCCAGTCTCGACACCACCGTGCGTGCCGCCGGTGCGCTCGCCGAGCACCACCTCCGCCGTGGCGATCGGGTCGCCCTCATCGTGCTCGGCGCCCGAGGCATCGTGCGTGTCCCCGCGGCGACCGGGACAAGGCACCTGCGTCGTGTGCTCGACTCGCTCGCGGCGATCGAACCCGCCACGTCGATCCGCGACGACGTCCGGCACCAACTGGGTCTCACCGGGGGTTCGTTGGTGATGATGCTGTCGCCGATGGTGTCGGACGTGCCGCTGCAACGGGCGATCTCGCTCGCCGGTCGAGGGATCGCTGTGGTGGTGGTCGACACGCTGCCCGACGGCATCACCGACGCGGACCCCGACGATCCGTTCCGTGCACTCGCGTGGCGCATCCGGCTGCTGGAGCGTTCGCGCGAACTCCGCGCCGTGGCCGCTGCGGGCGTCCCGGTGGTGGCATGGCGAGGACCGGGCAGCCTCGATCAGGTGCTGCGCGACCTCGCCCGCCGACGCTCCGCTCCGCACGTGGCCCGACGATGAGCCGCCGCCGATCGATCACGCTCGGGGGTGCGTCTCGCGACGGGCTGACGAGCCTCGGGATGCTGGCCACGCTGCGCCGGCTCAGCGTCGACCAACTCCTGCTGCGCATCGCCGTCGTCGCCGGTCCGCTGCTCACCCTGACCGCGACGATGGCGGCACGAGGTGCGTTCCAACCGATCGCGCTGCTCGTGATCGGGGTGCTCACGATCGGGTGTGCACTCTCGCCCGACACGCATCTCGGCCTGCTCGTGCTGCTGCTGCTGACCGTCAACTGGCTGCAGACCGTCGACGACGAGACCACGCCGTGGCTGCTCCTCGCCGCCGTGGGCCTCGTCGTGCTGCACGTGTCCATGGCCGCGGCGACGGTTGCCCCGCCAGCAGCGCGGTGGAACGGAGCGATGTCGCGCCGTTGGGGGGTCCGTACCGCCGTGGTCATCGCGGTGACCGCAGGTGCCTGGTCGGTCGCTGCGGTGTTGGCCGATGCTGACCTGCGGGGGAGCGCCCTCGTACTCGTCGCCGCGCTCGTGATGACCGCGTGGCTCACCTGGTGGACGCGACGACGCAGCATCGGGTGACACCGACGGCGGTCGTGGCCGGCGGACCTCAGTGGGGGTGGTCGTGCCCGTCGTGGTCGTCGTGGTCGGACTCGATCGCGTCGAGGAACGCCTCGACGTCGGCGTCCTCGCCGCCGACCAGCCAGATCACCAGCTCGTCGTCGTCGTCGCTCCACGGCAACATGCCCTCGACGCTGTAGCGGTCGACGGTGATGTCCTCGCTGTCGTCGTCGACGGGAGCGATGACGGCCAACTCCACCTCGGCATCGGGCGGCTGGTCGCGCAGCATGTCGATCAGTTCGGAGACTCGCATCGGAAACCTTTCGGGTCGTCTGGTTGTTCAGGACGGGTGGAGGGATCAGCAGTCGACATGATGTCGGCGCACGGAGCACGGCCAGCGTTGCGCAACGCTCACGTGTCGAGCCAGGACGGGGCCTTGTCGAGCAGGTAGAGGCTGACGTCGCGGCACCTCACGAGGGTGTCGCAGAACGCTTCCTCGTTGGCGGTGTAGACGTCGGCGAGCTCGACCGAGATGCGCGCCACGAGCGACAGGCTGCGCTCGGGCGCATCGGTGACGCTCGCGAAGGAGTCGATCGCGGACACCTCGATGGGGAGTTCGAGGCCGCCCACGCCGGCGATGTCGGTGGCGAGCACGAGGAGGTCGGGCGGCTGGGGGAGCGGCGGCAGGGTCCACGTGAACAGCAGCGGGAACGAGAAACCGGTGGGCGGGTCGTCGTCGGGGTCGTCCATCTTGATGACCTCGTCCTCGAACCCGAGCAGCGCCCGCGGGTCGACTTCGAGCGAGAGGTGCAGGTCGATCGGGCCGTTGCAGGCCTCCTCGGGGTGCAGGTCGACCTCCCACAGCTGACGCAGCGAGTAGGTCTCGACGAAGTGCCGCTCGTCGTGCACGTGGAATCCGTGGTCGATCGCGTGGCTCTTCAGATCCGCCACGAACCCGGCGACGTCGATGACGGCCAACGCTGGTCCTTTCCCGGGGTGACCCCCGCTCCGGGGATCGACACTACCGTGACGGCGTGGTGCGTGATCGGATGGGACTGCTCGTGGACACGGCCGATGCCGTGGCCCGGGCCATGCAGATGGTGCGGGACGCGAACGACTTCGGGCCGTCGGGTCGGCGGCTGGGACAATATGCGCTCGATCTGCACGCCGACGACGCCGCACTCGCGGTGCTGCGGTCGGCCGGGGTGGGCGTGCTGTCGGAGGAGAGCGGACTCGAGCGACCCGACGCGTCCGAGATCGTGATCATCGATCCGGTCGACGGGTCGACCAACGCCAGCCGTGGAATCCCCTGGTACGCGACCTCGCTGTGCCTCGTCGACGCCGACGGTCCGGCGGCAGCGCTGGTCGTGAACCTCGCGAGCGGCGTCCGGTACTGGGCCGAGCGGGGCGGCGGAGCGTTCTGCGACGGCGAACCGATCCGGGCGAGCGGGCTCACCCGCATCGGCGATGCGATCGTGGGTCTGAACGGCATCCCCCCGCAGCACCTCGGGTACGCCCAGTCACGAGTGTTCGGTGCGGTCGCACTCGATCTGTGCCAGGTGGCCGCCGGCGTGTTCGACGGCTACGTCGACTGCATCCGCGAGGCCCATGGGGCGTGGGACCACGCCGGCGGCTCGCTCATCTGCCGCGAGGCCGGCGCGGTCGTCGTCGACTGCTGGGACCGCGACCTGTTCGTGCTCGATCACGAGGCGCGGCGCACCCCGATCGCCGCCGCCACGCCCGAGTTGCTCGCACCGTTGCTCCATGCCCGGCGAGCGATGCTGCCGCTCTGATCGCGATCCGTCGGGCCGTACCCGGGTACGAGGACCGGGGCCGTGCGGAGGTCGCCGGGTAGCATGGCAGTTCCCGGACACCCCGTCCCGGGCGCATAGCTCAGCTGGTAGAGCACTGCCCTTACATGGCAATGGTCGGGGGTTCGAGTCCCTCTGCGCCCACGAACCGCATCGAGGAGGTCGACGTGTCGCCGTCGACCCGACTGGTCAACCCAGGAGGTTGTTGATCCGGAACTCGACGCGGCGGTTCTTGGCCCGCCCCTCGGTGGTGGCGTTGTCGGCGATCGGGCGGCTCTCGCCGTAGGCCGCCTTCGTGAGGCGGGCGGGGTCGACGCCCTGTGACACGAGGTAGTCGAAGATCACGTCGACGCGTCGTTGCGACAACGCCTGGTTCATCTCGTCCGAGCCGTCTGCATCCGTGTGGCCCTCGATGTCGATGGTGATCTGCGGGTTCTGGCTCATCAGCGCCACGCCCAGGTCGAGCACGCCGCGGGCGGTGCTGTCGATGTCGACGGAGTTCTTCGCGAACAGCACCGAGTCGCGGACGTACAACGGCGCCGACGGCGGCCGCGGCGCGCCGGCGACGATCTCGTAGTTCACGATCACGTTGTCGATGCCGACCACGGCACCCGCCTTGTCGCGCACCTCGTCGGCGGTCGCCTGGTCGGGCACGGTGCCCTCGAGGTACACCTTGCCGCCGCTGAACTCGGCCCACCGGACGGGCTGCTCGACCACGCCGTCCGACGCGGCGGGGACCGTCGTCGCCGGTTCGGCCGGAGCGGTCGTCGCCGGTGCCGTCGTGGCAGGGGCGGCCGGGGTGCTCGGCGCAGCCGTCGTCGTGGTCGCGAGCTGGGTGCTCGCCGGCGCCGCGGTGGGCGGTGCGGTGGTGGCCGGCGCGGCCGTCGCGGGCTGCTCGGTCGTCGGCGCAGCGGTCGACGCGCTCGCTGCCGGCGTGGTCGGCGTGGCCGGCGTGGTCGGTGTGGCCGGCGTGGTCGGTGTGGCCTCGGCGTTCGCGACCTCGCGCTCACCGTCGCCACCGGTGACGGCGAGACCGATGCCCGCAGCCGCGACGACCGCGAGCGCGGCTGCTGCCACATAGGGCCAGCGCGGTCGACGTGCCGGCTCGTCGGGCTCCGACGCGACCTGGTCGGCGAGCTCGATGAGTCGTTGGGTTCGAGATGACGTCACGGGCGGTCCCGGGGCGCACTCGGCATCGGCTCGATGAGCGCGACGAGACCCTGGATGTAGACCTGGGTGTTGATGAACTGTTCGCGGATCACCCGGCGTTCGTGCTCGAGTTCGGCGATCTCCGCGTGCAGGCGCTGGATCTCGGCGGTGACCTGATCGAGGTTGGCCTGCGCAGACGCCCGACTGGCCTGCGCCTCGAGCGATGCCTCGGCAGCCTTCAGCTCGGCCGCTGCCGTCACCTCCGCCGCACGCTGCTCGGCGGAGCGGACGGCCTCGGCGCCGCGCAGTTCGCCGTCGCTGCGCACTGCGTCGGCCTCCTCGCGGGCGTCGGCCAGCAGCAGGTCGGCCTCCCGCTGCGCTGCCTCCCTGGTGGTCGCGGCGGCGGCGTCGGCCTGGGCGAGCACCGCCGCGGCGTCCTCGTTGGCCTTCTCGATGATCCGGTTCACGTGCTGTCGCGCATCTTCGAGCATCTCGCCGGTCTCACGGGTCCACGAGCTGATGATCTCGTCGGTGGTGCGCGAAGCGGTCGCCGCGGAGCCCAGCTTCGCGAGGTCGAGTTGCTGGCGCAATGAGGCGTTCTCGCTGTCGAGCGACTTCAGCTCTGCCGACAAGGTGCCCACCAGACGCTTCACCTGTTGCGGGTCGAACCCGCGCTTGACCGTGTCGAGCCGCCCGTCGAGCCGCCCGTCGAATTCGCTGTCCGCCATACGATTCGAGTGTAAAAGCGCAGGCAGCGGAGGTGCACGGGGCATTCGATCATGTTTCTCTCAGCGGAGAACGCTCCGCGGCGTGGTCGGATCACGGGCGGTGACCACCGAGGGTGGTCGGTTCACGGGCCGTCGCTGCGGAGCGTCCCCGGCGACGGCGGGATCCAGCGGTAGGGTGTTCGTTTCCCCAGGGACGCCGCGGTGAGCTCGACCGGCTCGATGCATCCGACGCCTCTTCCATCGAAGTGCATTCGAGTCCATTCGAATGAGGAGGTCATCGGACGTGAGGAGCGACATGAACGGCTGCGGTGCCGACCCTGGATCCGAGCGCTCCACGTGGTGAAGCAGCCGAGGTCGTCCAAGCGTCAGATCGAGGCCAATCGGCGCGAGAAGGCCGAACGCAAGCGTCTGCGCAAGATCGAGCGGGTGAGCGAGGCCGGTGAGCCCGTGGACGACCCGAACGGCGTGGCCCCGATGGACCACGACGCGGTGATCGCCGCGCTCGCGGCGTTGCACCAGTCCTACGCCGACGGCAACGTCTCCCTCGAGGACCTCGAGGCCGGCCGGCTCGAGCTCACGAGCAGGCTCCATGTCGACTGACGACCAGATCCAGCAGGCACTCGCGGCGCTGCTGAGCGCCGACGAGGACGGGGTGCCGCTCGACAACGAACTCCTCGCCGCCAAGCTCGGATGGGACCTCCACACCACCGCCGCGTGCATGGAGGCGATGAAGGACCGATCGATGATCTGGGGGGTGCGCGGGTCGCGCAAGCCCGGCCCGTGGTTCTCCGAACTCGAGGTCACCGTGCAGGGCAAGCGGTTCCTGCGCACCAGCTCCTAGATCGCCGCCGGGCCGAGGCCCCGGCCCGGGTCGTCCGGGTTCACGCGGCGATCACGACCGCGATCGCGCTGAACTCGCCCGGATCGGTCTCGAGACCGGTGTCGCCGCGCACGAGGATCGTGACGACCGAGCCGGCCGGCGCCGTGCTCAGGTCGACCGTCGCCGTGTAGGGCTCGGGTGTCTCGAGGGCACCGCCCATCGCGATGGCCGGGTCGTCCAGCAGCGTCGTCGTGCCGGCGATCGCCGCCTTCACGATGATCGTCGCTTCGTAGCCGCGGGCATCACCGGCGACCTCGAGCGTTGCTGCCGTGACGGTCGCTCCCGACATCGGCGTGCCGATCAGGACGCCCGGGTGGCCCGCCGCGAGGACGAACCAGCCGTCGTCGGGGCCGAGCTGACGCAGGAGCAGGGTGCTGCGCACCACGCTCGAACCCGGCCCGCCCTCGCCGGGCGAGAAGACCTCGATCTCTCCGCTGCGGGCGTCGCCGCCCATGAACTCGCCGAGCACCGCGGGCACCCCGAGCAGCTGCTCGACGAAGTCGGCTGCGGCGGCTTCCGGCGTGGAGAAGACCACGTCGGCCGCCGGCCAGATCGCCAGCTGTTCGAGCCCGGCGATCGACGTCGTCGGCGCGGTGGGCGGCACCACGGTGGTGGCGGGCACCGTGGTCGCCGGCTCCGTGGTGGTGGGCGCGGTGGTTTCGGGTGCGGTGGTGGGTGATGTGGTCGCGGGTGCCGTGGTCGGAACGGTCGAGCCCTCGGTCGTGCTCGACGACGACTCGTCGTCGCCGCACGAGACGAACGCCACCGCGGCGACGAACGCGAGCAACACCAGGACTCGTCGGAACGCTTTGCGTGTCATGACGAACACCTCCGAACCCAGCTTCGCGCCCGCCCGGACCAGCGACAGGGCCGAATGGCATACGCTCGACCCCGTGATCACCCACGACGACGTGCGGCGCATCGCCCTCGGCCTGCCCGGCGTCGAGGAGCGACCCTCCTACGGCGGTCGCCCGTCGTGGCGATCGGGGAACCGGATGTTCACGTGGATCCGTGACGACCCCGAGGCGCTCGTCGTCTGGGTCGCCTCGGAAGACGACAAGGAAGCCCTCCTCGCCGCCGACGCCGACGTGTTCTTCACGACGAGTCACTACGACGGCCATCCGATCGTGTTGGTCCGGCTCGAGCACGTCGATCTCGACGAGGCCAGCGAGCTGATCATCGACTCGTGGCGTGTCCGCGCACCCTCGCGTCTCGTGAAGGTGTGGGACGCAGCGCACGATTGAGCGCCGCACCTACACTCGCCGCGATGGCCCTCCCTCTTGCGACGCGGTGGTTCGAACGGACCCGCGTGGACGACGCGATCACGCTGCTCTGGGAACCCCACGTCGTGCCGCTGATGCGCTGCAACATCTGGCACGTCGCAGGACGCGACAGGTCGATGCTCGTCGACACCGGCATGGGCGTCGCCAGCATCGTCGACGCGGCTGCCGACCTGTTCGACGGATCCGTCACCGCCGTCGCGACACACGGCCACGACGACCACATCGGCGGTCATCACGAGTTCGCCGACGTCGCTGCTCATCCGGCCGAGGCCCGCTGGTTGGAGACGGCACCGCTGCGCGGTCTGCACATCGTGACGGCCTGGGGACAGGACGTCGTCGACTCGCTCGAGGCGTCGGGCTACCCGATGACCGACGAGTACTTCGTCGACGCCCTGCCTGCCGGCGTCGCCGTCGAGACCTTCCGGCAGCGTCCCGCGAAGGTGACCCGCCTCGTGGACGAGGGCGACGTGATCGACCTCGGTGACCGGTCGTTCGAGGTGCTGCACCTGCCCGGACACTCGCCCGGCTCGATCGGCCTCTGGGAGGAGGCGACGGGCACGCTGTTCTCCGGCGACGCGATCTACGACGGTCCGCTCCTCGACGAACTGCCCGACAGCGACATCGCGGCGTACTGCGCCACGATGGAACGACTGCTCACCTTGCCCGCCAGGGTGGTGCACGGCGGACACGACCCGAGTTTCGACGGTGAGCGCCTGAAGTCGTTGGCCCGGGCGTACCTCGACAAGCGAAGCTGAGGAGATGCGGCACCGCTTCAGCCAGATCGACGTCTTCACGACCGAGCCGTACCTCGGCAACCCGGTGGCCGTCGTCCACGACGCCGACGGCATCGACGACGAGACCATGCGTCGCTTCGCTCGGTGGACGAACCTGTCGGAGACCACGTTCCTGCTGACACCCACCGATCCGGCAGCGGACTACCGCGTGCGCATCTTCACGCCCGGCGTCGAACTGCCCTTCGCAGGCCACCCCACGTTGGGTACCTGCCACGCCTGGCTGGCCGCCGGTGGCGTCCCCGTCCAGGGCGACACCATCGTGCAGCAGTGCGCCGCGGGCCTCATCACCGTCCGCCGTTCCGAGGCCGGCCTCGCGTTCACCGCGCCGCCGCTCATCCGATCCGGCCCGGTCGACGACGCCATGCTCGACGAGATCGCGGCGGCGCTGCGGATCGCACGATCGGAGATCGTCGATGCGGCCTGGGCGGACAACGGTCCGGGCTGGGTGGCCGTGATGCTGCCCGACGCAGCGGCCGTCCTGGCTCTCTCGCCGGCCCCGTCCGAGCTGAAGATCGGGGTGGTCGCGCCGCAGCCGGCCGGGTCGGACACCGCCTTCGAGGTGCGCGCGTTCTTCCCGAAGAACGGCGCGTCCGACGAGGACCCCGTCACGGGGAGCCTCAACGCGTCGCTGGCGATGTGGTTGCTCGGCTCGGGCGCAGCGACCGCTCCGTACACCGCGTCGCAGGGCACTGCGCTGGGTCGGCGTGGTCGGGTCGAAGTCACCACCGACGACGCCGGCGCGATCTGGGTGGGGGGCGGCACCGTCACCTGCGTCGCCGGCGAGGTCGAGATCGGCTGAGCGACGCCGGGTCCGGTGGGTGACCGGGAGGGACCGTTCAGACAGGCAGGTAGAAGGTGAGCAGGTCGGCCGACGTGGGTGGGAACAGCACACTCATGAGTTCGCGCTGACGGCCGAGCAGCACGTCCGGGTGCAGGGCCTCCAGGCCGAGCGCACCGTGCGGCCCGAACACGAGCGGAGCGAGCACGTCGGGCGGGATGCCGGAGCCGCCCGCGCTCACCGGAGCCTGCAGCGGTCCGCCCGCGGTGACCTCGCCCATGCCCGTGTCGGAGAGCGTGAACCGTACGTGCGACCGGAACGACGAGATGAGCACCTCGCGTTCGCCGCCGCCCGCATCGACCCATCTCCGGCCCAGCACCGGGCGCAGCAGTTCGAGCACCGGGGCGAGCCGCTCGATCCGTGCGTAGTACCAGTTGGCGTCCGCCTCGGCGAGCGGCATCGGTTCGAGGAGCGGGTCGACGATGTCGTGCACGGGCGTGCCGGCGCGGTCCATCACCCGCACGTCGTCGCCGCCGACGGTGTGCGCGTGCGCCAGCAGCGTCTCCACGGCACGCCGCTCGCCGGCGACCTCGCCGAGCACGAGACCTTCCTCGGGCGGCGTGGCCCTCGCCGCCGCCACCACCTCGCCCTCGCGCACGGCGACCCATTGCTGTGAACCGTCACGCGCGACGAGCCAGCGCCAACATGCGGGGGAGTGGGGCACCGACACGGTCACGGCCGCCTGTTGGTGCTCCTCGAGCCGTGCCATCGCCGGGATGTCGGCTGCGGTGGCGACCCGGATCGTCACGGACGGATCGGCGTCGGGCACCGTGCGGAGCGGCCTGGTGTCGGGGATCCGCATCGAGTAGACGTACCCGAACTGCCGGTAGAAGAACGGGATCCCGATCATCACCTGCACCACGTCGCCCCGCGCCCGCGACCGATCGTGGGCGAGGGTCATGAGCGAGCGCACCAGGCCGCGCCCCTCGTACGACGGCTCGGTGGCCACGAGCTCCACCTGCGCCGCCGGCAACGCGACGCCGTCGACTCGCACGGTCTCGCGCAGCACCGTCGCGGTCGACACGACTCGCCCTCCGTCGACCGCGACGAGGACGGTGTCGAGCCCCTCGTCGGGATCGTCGGCGACGAGGTCGAGATCGACCGCGTCGGCGGGCTCTCCCCGGTCTGCGAGCAGTGCTGCGACCGCGTCGATCTCCTCGCGGTGGACGCCCCGGATCTCGATGCCGTCGTCACGGTGCATGCAGCGATCGTACGTTGCGCCACACTGCAGCCATGGCGAACCGTGCCGGTGACGGGTCGGACCCGGGAGATGCCCGTGACGAGCGGGATCTCGATCTGCTCTGCGACGAGGCGATCGCCGATCCGCATGCCTATCTGGCGGGATTTCGCGACCGTGCGCCGGTGGTGTGGAGCCGTCGCCATCGGGCGTGGGTGGTGCTCGGCCATCCCGAACTCGACGCGGCCTTCCGATCGCCTGCGTTGTCGACCGATCGGATGGGTGCGTTCCGTGCCCGACTGACCGGTTCGCGCGCCGACGCCCTGGCGAAGGCCATCGAGCTGCTCGACGGGTGGATGCTGTTCCACGACGACCCCGAGCACGCACGCCTGCGCGCCCCGTTCACCCGCCGGTTCACCCCGAAGGCCGTGGCGTCGTTGGAGGCCGACGTCGCCGCGATCTGCGACGACCTCGTCGAGGCCTATGCCGCACGGCTCGAGCGCGGCGAGGTCGCCG
>CAUJET010000210.1 GCA_963169665.1 Actinomycetota bacterium
GCTCGCCGCCGGCGGCGTGGCGCGGGTCGGCGACGTCGCCGACGAGACGACCGAGGTGCACGACCGCCGGACACGGTTGCCCGGCGAGTCGCGAGAGGGGGGCGAGTTCGTCGTTCCCGATCGAGGCGGCCACCGTCCACCGATCGGCGACGATGCCCGCCTGCCATGGCGAGACCGGCACCCGACCAGGACGGTCGAGGACGACCGTGACCGCTCCGTCGTCGGCCACGATCGCCGCGAGCACATAGCCGCCGCTGCCGACGAGTGCATGACCGGCGGCGCGCAACGCGAGGTCGAGGCGGACCGCACGTTGGGTGGCGTCGAGCGACCGCACGAGACGTTCGATCTCCGCCTCCCGCACCGACGGGGTCGGTGCGAGCGCATCGGTGCCGGCGCGCCGGAGCTGCTGCCGACGCCGCGACTCGACGAGACCGAGCGCGCCGGCACAGAGCAGGACGGCAGCAGCAAGGCTCGTGGTCACCGGCGACCGGGTCGTCTCGACGTCGGTCACCTCGTCGCCAGCGGACGACGCGCCCGATGCCGACGATCGATCCACACCCGTCTCAGCGCCCACCGGCGCTTCGCCGGACGGCGCAGCTGCGGTCTCGACCGCGTGGGGACCAGCGGTTGCGTCGGGGAGCCGGAGCACCGGCGGTGGTCCCACCGGGGTGGTCGCGTCGCCGGTGGCGACCGGCGCGTCGCGTGCGGGCGACGTACCGATGACGTCGGGGATGAGGTCCATCGGCTCGACGATCACGCCCTCGATCGGACGAGTGTCGGGCGCGGTCGTCACGATCGTGGGCAGTTCGACCGGATCACCCGGGTGGAGCATGGTCGGACGCCCATGACCGAGCAGCGGCGCGTTGTGCTCGACCAGTTCGTCGGTCAGCGCCGCCACGTCGACGGGGTCGCCGGGCGGGTCCACGTGTTGCTCGGCGATGCTCCAGTACGACTCACCGGGCGCCACCACGTGGGTGGCTCCCCACGCGGCCCCCATGCCAGGGCCGTCATCGGCCGTCGTCGGCGCATCGGCGCTCGGTACGTCGAGCGTCCACCCGATACGCACCAGCGACGGGTCGTCGAACACCCGGCCATCGGTCATCACCCGGCCGAGGTTGCGCTCGATGATCACGTCGGCGAGGTCGCGCACCCGCCGGTTGTCGCCGGCGGCGAGCCGGGTCGCGATCCGGTACACCGAGTCACCCTCCTGCACGAGGTACGGCACCCAGGCGGTGGCACCATCGCGCAGCAGCCCCTCCGGCACCGCCACCGACATGCCGGCGGGGAACACGCCCCCGGTCCAGGTGGAGCCGTCGGGCGCCACGGCGCCGAGGTTGAGTTCGATGACGAGGTCGCGCAGTCGTGCGTCCCCGAGGCGGACGGCGACGGAGTACGGGGTGTCGCGCCCGGTGGAGCGCACCTCACCGCGCGTCGCGGGGTGGTCGGCCATCGTCCCCACCGTGGTGTGACCGCCGGCAGCCTGGTGGCCCACCACCGCGGCCACCGGTGCGGCGGCGCCCACGCCGACCGACCCGCTGAGGCTCACCAGACCGGCGCCCACCACGGTGGAGGTGGAGACGAGCGCGGCGCGGACCAGCCGTCGGATCGCGCCAGTGGGCGATGCCGGCAGCGGCGGCAGTGCGGCGATCGGCCGCTGCCGCCAGGTGACGACGCGGGCCGCCTCGCTGATCGCCGTCAGGGAGAACCACACCCACAACGCGGTGAACACGATCAGTCCGGCGGCCACGACGGTGTCGCCGTCGACCCGACCCGAACTGAACACCGTGCTCCACGACACGCCGACGCCTCTGCCGCCCATCCCGCCGATGCCGCGCCACACCAGGACTGGCAGCACGACGAACGCGCCGACGAGCAGAGCGGCGGCGGCGAGTCGTGTCGTCGCGGCGGTCCATGTGGTGGTGCGGCGCATCGTGATCGGTCCTTGTCGGCGACGGGGTCGGGATCGGGGTCGGGATCGGGGTCGGGGGTCAGGTGACGGCGGGTCAGGTGGCGTAGACGAAGGTGGCCGCGCCGGCGGCGCGGACGGTGAGGACGTCGGCGCCGCCGAGAGCGAGGAAGACGGCGGTTCGCCGTTCGGTGACGGTGACCACCACCTCCGGGTCGCCGAGGGGACCGGTGCGGATGGTGACGTCGACATCGCCAGGGTCGATCCCCGAACGAACGGCATGATCGACGGCGAGATCGACCGCGACCTCCGGATCGAAGCCGCCGGTGATCGACTGCTCCGCGACCGCCGTGCGCGCGGCTGCCTCGGCGGTGTTCGCCGCGTGGCGCCGGGCCGCCATCGCACGCCCGCCGTCGACGATCAGGCCGCCACCTGCGAGCGTGACGAGCACCAGCACCGCGAGCATGATCGACAGCGAGCCGCGATCAGGTGTGCGATCAGGTGTGCGATCAGGTGTGCGTTCGGGGCTCGTCATCGCTGATACCGGTCGATCGGCTGGGTGTCGCTCGCGCGCAGGGTGCGAACGCCGGGCGTCCAGATGCCCGAGAGATCGTCGTTGTCCACCGCGCAGGTGATGGTCACGGTGACCGAGCCGCCCTGCCAGCTGCCCGTCGGCGACGGCTGCCACTGGAGGTCCGCCTGCGGTTCGGAGCGGCACCGACCGGTGAGCGTCGAGGCGCCGACGACCTGCTGGGCGAGCGCCCGGCCCTCGTCGGGGTCGCTCGCCAGCGACGCCGCGCGCGCCGCGGCCTGCGAGGTGTTGGTGACCTGCACCCCTGCTGCGTGGAGCCGTCCGAGGAAGCCCAGCAGTCCGATCGACAGCAGCAGGAACACGAGGACGAACATCATCTCCACGGGCGTCACCACGCCGCGGTCGCGGTCGTTCCTCATCGGCACCGCTCCTCACCGTTCCCTCGGTGCGGATTCGGCGACGGAGGCGCGCAGCCCCACCGCGTCGCCCGCGACCCCTGGGGTACGTCCCGTCACGGTGACGACCACCAGCGGTGCGTCGATGCAGCTGATCTCCACCTCGTTCGCCCACGACCCGGCGTGGCGGCTGATCGCCGCGCGAGCGGCCGCCACCCCGTCGGCGCACGACCCGTCGAAGGCCGCGGCGATGCGGGCACCGTCGGAGGCTGCGTCGTCGAACACGTTGCGGGCGTGCCAGTACGCGGCGGTCTCGAACACCAACAGCAATGCCATGAGCACGGCCACGGTGCCGAACAGCATCTCGAGCGACACGTCCACCGCACCGCGGTCGCGGGTGCCGTCGTGTGTGACGGATGCACCCGTCGCGTGCGGGGAGATCACGGCGTCGGCGCGACCGGGTCGGGGACGTTCGCCTGTGCCGTGTCGAACACGGTGATGAAGAACGCGGTGGCCGCGACGGCCACGCCGATGCCGACGGCGAGCCAGATCATCTTGGTGACGGCCTCGTCGAGGCCGGTCTCGTCGGCGCGCTCGTGCCACGTGCGGCGGAGCTGTGCGCCGACGCCGAGGGCGGACCGGTGGGCCCGGACCGAGAGCGGGATCAGGAGTCGGTTCATGTGACGCCAGGTGCTTTCTGTGATCGTGCCGGCGCGGCCGGCAGGGTGGGGAACGAGGTCGGACGGTCAGCCACCGAAGGCCTCCCCGATGCGGACCGCGAGCGGGTAGGCGAGGAAGACCATGGTCGCCACGACGAAGCCGATGGTGGGGCCCGAGAGGTTGGCGTTCGCGCGGTCGGCCTCACGCTCGAGTTCGTCGAGTGCCTTGGCACGCATCGCGGCGGCGAGCGAGTTGACGGTCTCGGTGATCGAGACGCCCTGGGTGCCCTGACGTTCGATCGAGCCGGCGAACTCGCAGAGCTCGCGCTGGTGGAACGTGCGACCGAGCTGGTCGATCGCCTCCCACAACGGCACGCCGCGCATCGGCGCGGTCGCCAGCTCGTCGCGCAGCAGGTCGAACAGGTCGCTGTCGCCGACGCCGAGGGCGAACTGCACCGCCTCCTCGACGCTCTGGTCGGTCGTCAGTCCGACGGCGACGAGCTGGATGAAGTCGGTGGTGGTGCGCCGGAACTCGCGACGGCGTCGGGCGATGGCCGAACGGGTGTCGCTCCACATGACCCACGCGCCGGCGAGGACCGCTACCGCCACGAGCAGCAGCCACCATGCGCTGGCGGGAAGGACATCGACCGCCATGGCCGAACCGAGCAGACACAGCGTGACGAAACCGAGCGCCACGGCCGCGAGCACGACACGCGTGGCGGCATCGTGGGCGGTGCTGCGCAGGAGGAGCAATCCGTCACCGACGGAGCGTTCGAGCATGCGGCGGATCGGACCGACGAGCGGCTCCGTGCCGGTGTGGACGAGGCGACGGGGCACCGACACCGGGCCACCGACGGACGAACCGAGCGGGTTCGTCCGTGGGTGGCCGATGCCGTGTGCACGGTCGCCGAGGCCGTTCGACGGCTGCAGGATCGAACGGACCTCGGCGACCGTGCGCCGCCGTGGTCGCACCCCCAGGACGAGGGCGACCACGGCGGAGGCCATGAGGACGGAGACGAGGGCGGCGGTGGGGATCGGGGTCATCGCGCGCTCCCGGCGATGCGGTAGCGGTCGGGCGTCTCATAGCGGCACAGGCTGCGGAGCCACACGATGCACCCGCCCCACAGCGACAGGGGCAGGAGCAGCACCAGCTGCCCCACCGGCGTGCCGTAGGGGTCGAGCAGCTCACCGGCTGCGAGACGCAGATAGCCGATCAGCAACCCGGCGATCACCACGAGACGGGTCATCGACGATCGGTAGATCGTCCGGGTGCGGTCGACCCGTTCGCGCGCCCGCACCTCGTCGCGTGCGGCAGCCGCCAGTGCGCTGACCGTGTGGTAGAGCCGTCCGGCGCCGGCGGTACCGGTGATCACGAGACGGATCGCGGCGATCGCGGCATCGCTGGTCGGGTGGGCGAGGGCGTCGGCGAGATCGGTGAGCGCGTCCTCGGTGCGGAACCCCTGACGGCGTCGGAGCACGAACGTGGCGAGTGGCTCGCGCACGGCATCGGGGGCTCTCAGCGCCACCTGTTCGAGTGCCTCTTCGGTGCCCACCGACGAGCCTCGGAGCGTGTCGCGCAGATCCTCCAGCCACTTCGCGATGCCCTCCACCCGTGCCCGCTCCGCCTCCGCACGCTCGTCGCGCAGCAGCCGGTGCCAGGCGACGACGAGCAGGAACGCCACGGCGGCGAGCACGACCCAGCGGGTGAGTGCCAGGACGGCGAGCGCGACCAGCGCGGCCGCGACGAGCCGGGTCGCACCGACATCGGCGAGCGACGTTCGACCCGGCGTCGACGACCCCCGCAGCCGCGGCGTCGACACCGGCCGGAGTGCGGTCGCGGCGCACGCGATCGCAGCGGCGACGAGCACCATCGTCATCAGGGTGACGGCGGGGGTGGGGACGACGGCGAGACCGGCGATCACGGGGCCACCCTCACGGGCGCGCCCACGAGGGGGCGGTGGGTCTCGGCACGGTGGCGCCACCAGTCGGCGCTGAAGCGAGGGTCCGCGTCGAGCAGCCGGTCGAGCATCTGCCGCTGCGGTTCGCTGAGCACCCGGGCTCGCGCGTCGGGGGCAGCGGGCTGGGGTCCCATCACCCGGTGGAGCACGAAGCGGCTGCCGTCCTCCTCCACCGACGGTGCGACGATCTCGGTGATCCAGCGACCCCGCTCGTTGTCACCGGCCGTGTGCACCACGAGGTCGACGCTGCGGTGCACCTGCCAGCGCGCCATCCGCAACTCGACGCCGTTGTTCGTGGCGATCAGTTCGGCGAGGCGTTCGAGGCCGTCCTTGGCGGAGCCGCCGTGCACCGTGGCCATCGCGCCCTGGCCGATGCTCATCGCCGAGACCATCGCACCGCCCTCGGCGCCGCGCACCTCGCCCACCACGATCCAGTCGGCACGGGTCCGCACCGCGGGCACCATCATGTCGGCGCACGAGATGCCGGTGCCGTCGCTGGTGGACGGGATGCGGGCCTGGTACGCGTGCACGAACGGGTGGGTCCCCATCTGCCCGATGTTCAGCTCGAAGTCGGTCTCGATGGTGACGAGCACGTCGCTCGGGTCGATCTCGGCGATGAGTGCTCGCAGCAACGTGGTCTTGCCCGAACCCATGCGGCCGGCGACGAGCACCGACATGTCGGCGGCGACGGCGGCTCGCAGCAGCGCGACGGCTGCGTCGTCGAGCATGCCGCGACCGGCGAGCGACCCGAGATCGGCGCCGAACACCGCGGCGCGACGGATGGTGACGATCGGGCGGGCGACGACGTCGAAGCCCTCACCGTGGAAGCGCACACCCGGCTCGAGTTCGAGATCGACGAACGGGTGCTCGCGGTTGAACGGCCGACGGCGCGCGGTCGCCGTGTCGTAGATGATCCGCTCGAGGTCGCGGTCGCGGCGCACCAGCGGCGGGAGCAGTTGCCGGGTGCCGTCGGCGCGTTCGACGCGCACGGGGTCGGCGCCGAAGACGAGCACGTCGGTCACCATCGGGTCGCGCAGCACCGAGAGCAGCTTCGGCAGGCCGAACATCTCCGAGAGCACCAGCTCGACGAGCGACTGCTGCTCGGCGTCGGCGAGAGGCATCTGCCGAGCGGCGAGGCGCTGCCGTTCGACGTCGGCGAGGACGGTGTTCTCGAGCAGATCGCGCGTCATCTCCTCGCGGAGCTCGCGATCGGCGGCGGTCTCGTCACGTCGGGGCAACGGGAAGCGGTCGCCATAGGTGCGGCGAACGTCGGCGGCGAGCAGTTCGAGCTCGTCGTCGGCGACGGGTCGCTGGGTCATGCTGCGACCTCCTCACCGGCCCAGTCGGCGAGGCGATCGGCCAGATGGTGCACGGATGGGACGAGGCCAGACCGGCGGAGGCGTCGGTCGTCGAGCCCGATGCCTGCGAACAGGGCGTGAACCGTGTCGGGCTCCCACGGCAGACGACCGGCGAAGCGGTCGCCCAGTTCGACCACCGCGTCGGTGCGCCCGATGCGGTCGTGCGCGGTCGGCGCGTCGACCATCGCGATGCGGGTGCGGTCGACGAGCAACGGTGCGTCGGCGGGTGCCGAGCGACCGAGCGCCTCGGCCCACGACATGGTCGACACCACCGACACGACGTCGGCATCGGCGACCAGCAGCAACGAGTCGAGTTGGGCGAGCACCGCGTGCACCGGCGTGGCGCCGCGCAGCCGACCGAGGTCGACCACGACCGGCCCGTCGAGCTCGCGCACCGCGGCCGCCCACGGCACGCGGGGGCTGTGGCAGGCCCACGCGCGGAACGGGTCACCCGCCGCGGTCACGATGCGCATGCCCGCGTGATCGATGGCCGCCTGTTCGAACCGCTCGACCGCGGACGACCGTGCCTCGGGGAAGGCGATCCGTTCCAGCGTGCCGGCGACGAGAGCACCCGGCGCGAACCGGGCGGCCAGGACCCCACCTGCGGGGTCGGCCTCCACCAGCCACGGACGACGGCCGCGGGCCGCCCACGACGCAGCGATCGCCACGGCCGTGGTGGTGGCGCCGATGCCGCGCCAGGAACCCACGCCGATGATCACGGGGCGACCGCTCCTGCCGCGTCGGCCGCTGCGTCGGCCGTTGCGTCGGCCGCTGCGTCCGGTACTGCGGCCGGTGCAGCCGGCACGCCGACCAGCACGAGCGTCTTCGCCGCGGCGAGCCGGGCGATGTCGGCGGCGTGGTCGGCCGGCACGGCAAGCGTCATCTGCAGGGCTCCACGATCAGTGGTGCCCGTGTCGATCACGCGGACCGTGACGTCGCCCGTGGACGAGCCGTCGGTCGCGATCGCGATCGCTGTCGCGCCGGTGGCGAGGCCGCTGGGATAGGTGCCGACGTCGAGCAGGGCGCCGACGGTGCGCTCGTCGGGCGACAGTCCGGTGCCGTCGGCCCACATGCCGGTGCTCAGCAGAACGCCCGGTCGCAGATCGACGACGGCCACACGGCCGACGAGGGCGTCGAGCGACGAGGCCGGTGCGAGCCCGGCGATCGGTTCGTCGAAGGCGATGGCCGTCGTGGTGAGGTCGCCGGACTGGATCACCGTGCCGGCCGGGACGGCATGCGCGACGGAGACGACCTCCACCCGGTCGGCCGCCCGTTCGATGGCCCAGGCGACGAGGACGCCGGCGAGCACCGTGAGGGCCGCAGCGAGCACCAACCACTGGGCCCGCACGTGGGTACGCACCCGGAGGTTGCGGGTGCGGGCGACGGTGGCGGGCTCGGGTCGGCTGCGGGTCAGGGTCGGGCTGGCCATGTGTGACCACCCGTCTCGAGCACCTGCACGAACACGATCGCCACCGCACTGGCGGCGACGTAGCCGGCCCACAGCCAGGGGCCGAGGGCAAGGCGACGGCGCTGGGTGCCGAGGGCGAACACGCCGGCGGCGAGCGTCGCACACCACGCCACGAGCAGCCCGGCGAAGGGGTGCACCAGGCCGGCGGCGGCGCCGAGCACGGCGGAGAACTTCACGTCACCGAGGGCGAGCCCCTTGCCGTAGCGGACGGCCCACAGCGGGAACGCCGCCATGGTGAGGCTGACGACGACATCGACGAGGGTCCAGCTGCCATCCGCGAGCGCAGCCACGAGCACCGTGCACATCGCCGCACCGAGCAGGGTGTTGGGCAGTCGGTGCTCGTGCTGGTCGACCACGGCGGCGGCCCCTCCCAGCAGCCCGACGGCCACGATGGCGGCAGCCACGGAGAGCGACACCGCGGCGGCTGCTCCGACGCCGACCGCCACGACGGCGGTGACGCCGAGCACGGCGACACGACGTCGGCGCGCCGGGAGCGCTGACCATGCTCGGTCGACGCGTTCGACCGTCGACAGGCGCACGGCGCCCGGCGGCGTGCGACCCGCAGGCGTGGTGCTCGTTGCCGCCGGGGGAGGTGACAGGGAGTGCCCCGGGGCGCCCTGGGCAAGGGTGTGATCCGCCATCTGTGTGTCCGCCTGATCTGTCCAGTGTCCGCCGACACCGCTCGCCGGCGACTGTAGGGGTCCAGCACCACGGAGTGTTGAAGACTTGATCGACTCTTGAAGCACCATCGACAGCAAAGAGACACAGCGCGAAGAGCCGTCCGGAAACGGCGCATTGGTCAGCGGGCACGGTCCGTCGCCGACTCCTCCCGACGTTCGACGAGTCGGCGAGCGGGCCGCCGAGTCAGGCGCGGTCGGCGAACAGCTCGTGCAAGGCCCTGCGCTGTTCGGGCAGCAGGGTGTCGAGCACCGCGGCACCATCGCCGACACGAGCCAGGAACGCATCGCGAGCACGACGCCCCTTGGCGGTGAGCTCGATCACTCGGGCCCGGGCGTCGGCGGGATCTCGGGTGCGCTGGACGAATCCATCGCGTTCGAGGCGGTGGACCATCGTGGTGAGCGTGCTCGGGTCGCACACCCGCCGCTGGGCCATGTCGCCCATGCGCACCGGTTCGTCGAGCTGCATGAGCACACTCGCCTGGTGGCGGGTGAGGTGTTCGGCGCCGGCGGCCTCGTCGAGGAGGTGCCCCAGCTGCTCGGCGAGGCCCATGAGCAACCCCAGCGGGTTCGAGGCGCAGTCGTCGGACACGTCTCGATCGTAGAGGCGCCGGGATCGTCGACGACCGTCGTGCAGATTTACTTGAGGTCGCAATGTTTGGCATCACCAGTTATTCTCTTGGATCATCCAAGGATCTCGATCGTCGAGATCCGGTCTCCCGGAGGAACCCATGTTCATCGCCACCGTCGTCGTCTCGGTCCTGCTGGCGCTCGCCGCCATCGGCTCCGCGCTCGGCAAGCTCAGCAAGAACCCGAAGGTCGTCGAGAGCCTCTCGGGCGTCGGCGTGCCGTCGAGCTGGTTCCCGTTCCTCGCCGCGGCCGAGCTCGCCGGTGGCGCAGGCCTGTTGGTGGGGTTGGCTGTCGCACCGCTCGGCATGGCTGCGGCGATCGGCCTCGTCCTGTACTTCCTCGGCGCGGTGGGCGCGCACGTGAAGGCGAACGACACCAAGGGCATCCCGCCGGCGCTCGTGCTCGCGCTCGTCTCCGGCGCCGCGCTCGCACTGCGCATCGCCTCCGCCTGATCCGGCGCCCTGATCCGGCGCCCTGATCCGGCGTCCCGATGGGACGTCCTGATCGGTGGGCACCATGTCGTGGCGGCCATCGCGGCCGTGGCGCATGATGTGTCCATGCAGATCGCCTTCGCGCTCTATCCGCGCTTCACCGCTCTCGACATCGTCGGCCCCTTCCAGACCCTCGCCGAACTGCCCGGCATGGAGGGTCGGTGGGTCGCCGCCGAGCGGGGTCCGGTCACCGATCACACGGGGCTGTTGTCGATCAACGCCACCCACACCTTCGACGAGACGTCGGCGCCCGACGTGATCGTGGTGCCGGGCGGCATGGCCGACCGCGACATCGACCCGGCCACCGACCCGGTGGTCGCCTGGATCCGCGCCGTGCACCCCACCACCACCTGGACCACGAGCGTGTGCACCGGCGCGATCTACCTCGCCCATGCCGGCGTGCTCGACGGTCTCGACGCCACGACGCACTGGACCGCGTACGACCGGCTCGCCGCGCTGGGTGCCTGCCCGACCGAGCAGCGCGTGGTGGAACAGGGCAAGGTCATCACGGGCGCCGGCGTGTCGGCCGGCATCGACATGGGCCTCACGCTCGCGGCGCGGATCGCCGGCGACGACATCGCCAAGGCGATCCAACTCGCGATCGAGTACGACCCGCAGCCGCCGTTCGACTGCGGCGCACCGTCGAAGGTGACCCCGGAGTTCCTGGCGTTCGTCAACGCCGTCATGGGTGGCTGAGACCGTTCCGTGAGCGTCACCCGCAGATGGTGCGGGTCGCGCTCACGGATCGCCGGATCACGGGGCACGCGTCACCGGAGCGGCGGCACGGGCTGGGGTGGCGTGGGACCCATGTAGCGGGCGCTCGGGCGGATGATCTTGTTGTCGGCTGCTTGTTCGAGGATGTTGGCGCACCAGCCGATCACCCGGCTCGAGGCGAACGTCGGGGTGAACATCTCGCGTGGCACGCCACAGCGCTCCATCACCACGCCCGCGTAGAACTCGACGTTGGTGCGCAGTCCCCGCCCCGGCTTGAGCTCCTCGAGCAGTTCGATCACGCGGGCCTCGGTCGCCACTGCGAACGAGACCAACGGGCCGCCGAGGCTGCCGGCGACGTCGCGCAGCATCAGCGAGCGGGGGTCGTCGGTGCGGTACACCGCGTGGCCGAAGCCCATGATCTTGTCGCCGCGTTCGATGAGCGGTCGCACGACGGTGTCGATGCGTTCGGTGGTGCCGATCTCGTCGAGCAGTGCGAGCGCTCGACTCGGTGCGCCGCCGTGCAGCGGTCCGCTCAGTGCACCGACGCCGGCCACGACCGCAGCGCCGACATCGGCGCCCGTGGAGGTGACCACGCGAGCGGTGAACGTGGATGCGTTGAATCCATGGTCGACGGTCGAGACGAGATAGGTGCCGACGGCGCGGGCGTGCTCGGCGGAGGGCTCGCTGCCCGTGAGCATCCAGAGGTAGTTGGCCTCGTCGTCGAGGTCATCGCGGGGCTCGACGACGTCGAGGCCGCGTGCGGTGCGATGGAGGGCGCACAGGATCGTGGGGGTGACCGCGCTGGCGAACAGGCAGTCGGCGCGGCGTTCGGCGACGTCGATGTCGAGCACCGGACGGCAGCCGCGCGACGCGGTCGCGAGCGAGAGCGCAGTGCGGAGGCCGTCGAGTGGCTGACCGGCGGCAGCGATCGCCGGCAGCACGGCGCGGACGACATCGGGCAGCCGCCGCAGCGGCCGCACCTCGGTCTGAAAGGCGTCGCGCTCGGCCGTCGTGACGGGCAGGGCACCGTCGATCATCAGCTGCATGACGTCGCCGAGGGATCGCTGGGTGGCGAGCTCGACGGCCGAGTACTGGCGGTAGTGGTAGAAGCCCTCCGCGCCGCGGACGTCGCCGACCGCGGTGTCGGCGACGACCACACCCGTGAGGCCGCGGGGCACCACTGCCGGGCGGAGGTCGGTGGTGCGCATCAGGTCGCGCAGCGA
>CAUJET010000211.1 GCA_963169665.1 Actinomycetota bacterium
TGCTCCTGCTTCTTGCTGCTGGATGGGTGGGGGAAACTCGCAGCCCGCCTGCCTTCGTGAGGGCAAATGCTGAGCGGACCTGCTGCAAGCTTAGGGAGCCACGCGTCCGGCATCAACCTCACCATCATGAAACTTGAGTCACTTCGACTCAGGTTTCAGCTCACGTCCAGTCGAGGACGACCTTGCCGCACTCGCCGGTCTCGACGATCTCGAACGCTCGCTCGAAGTCGGCCGCCGGCACGTGGTGGGTGATCACACCGCTCACGTCGAGCCCGCTCTGGAGCATCGCGGCCATCTTGTACCAGGTCTCGAAGATCCGCCGCCCGTAGATCCCCTGCAGTTCGAGACCCTTGAAGATGACGTCGTTCACGTCGAGGGTCATCGGCCCGGCCGGGATGCCGAGGATCGCGATCCGGCCACCATGGTTCATCGCGTCGAGCATCTGGTTGAACGCCGCCTCGGCACCGCTCATCTCCAGCCCCACGTCGAAGCCCTCGGTCATGCCCAGTTCGGCCATCACCGGTGCGAGCCCTTCGCTGCGCACGTCGACCACCCGGTTCGCGCCGTGCCGAGCCGCCATCGCGAGCCGGTACGGATTCACGTCGGTCACCACCACGTTGCGGGCCCCGATGTGCCGGGCGATCGCCGCGGCCAGCACCCCGATCGGGCCGGCACCGGTGATGAGCACGTCCTCACCGACGCTGTCGAAGCGCAGCGCGGTGTGCGTCGCGTTGCCGAGCGGATCGAGGATCGCGGCGACGTCGTCGGAGATGTGCGCGGGCACGACGAACACGTTCTCGGCCGGGATCACGACGTACTCGGCGAACGCGCCGGGCCGGGTGACACCGACGCCGGTGTGGTGGTGGCAGAACTCGCGACGGCCTGCCTTGCAGTTGCGGCAGTGCCCACACGTGACGTGGCCCTCGCCGGCGACGCGCAACCCGGGCTCGAGCCCGGCCACCGCCGAGCCGACCTCGACGATCTCACCCATGAACTCGTGGCCGACCACCATCGGCACCGGGATGGTCGCCTGCGCCCAGGCGTCCCAGTGCCGGATGTGCAGGTCGGTGCCACAGATCGAGGTCTTGCGCACCCGGATCTTCACGTCGCGCGGGCCCACCCCGGGCTCGGGCACGTCCTGCATCCACAGCCCGGGCTCGGCCTTCGCCTTCACGAGTGCTCTCATGACCTCGCCCCCATCTCCAACCCCATCTCCTTGCCGACCGCGACGAATGCTGCGACCGCGGCATCGATGTCGTCGTCGCTGTGCGCTGCCGACATCTGGGTGCGGATCCTCGCCGTCCCCTGTGGCACCACCGGGTACGAGAACGCGATCACGTAGATGCCGCGAGCCAGCAGTCGTTCGGCCATCTCTCCGGCGATCTTCGCATCGCCGAGCATCACCGGGATGATCGGATGGCCGGCCCCCGCGAGTGTGAACCCGGCGTCGGTCATCGCGGCGCGGAACCGCGTGGCGTTGCGCTCGAGCTGCCGCCGCAGCGCATCGCCGTCGCCGCCCGCCTCGAGCAGGTCGAGCACCCGCAGCGTCGTCGCCGCGATCACCGGGGCCAGGCTGTTGGAGAACAGGTACGGCCGGCTGCGCTGACGCAGCCAGTCGATCACCTCCTTCGGACCCGATGTGTAGCCACCCGACGCGCCGCCGAGGGCCTTGCCGAGCGTGCCGGTGATGACGTCGACCCGCCCCATCACGCCTGCGGCTTCGTGCGTACCCCGCCCCGTCGCGCCGGTGAAGCCCACCGCGTGCGAGTCGTCCACCATCACCATCGCGTCGTAGCGCTCGGCGAGGTCGCAGATCGCGGGCAGGTCGGCGAGCACGCCGTCCATCGAGAACACCCCGTCGGTGGCGATCAGCCGGTACCGCGCATCGGACGCCTCCTGCAGCCGTTGCTCGAGCTGGACCATGTCGTTGTTGTCGTAGCGGAGACGCCGAGCACGACACAGCCGGATGCCGTCGATGATCGACGCGTGGTTCAGCGAGTCGGAGATCACCGCGTCCTGCTCGTCGAGGATCGTCTCGAACAGCCCGCCGTTCGCGTCGAAGCACGACGAGTACAGGATCGTGTCCTCGGTGCCGAGGAACGCGGAGATCCGCTGCTCGAGCTCGCGGTGCACGTCCTGGGTGCCGCAGATGAACCGCACCGATGCCATGCCGTAGCCGTGCTCGTCGAGCGCCTCCCGCGCGGCGGTGACGAGGGCGGGGTGGTCGGCGAGGCCGAGGTAGTTGTTGGCACACAGGTTGAGCACCCGGGCGCCGTCGACCAGCTCGATGTGGGCGGCCTGCGGCGTGGCGATCACACGCTCTCGCTTGAACAGCCCGTCGGTCACGAGGCCGGCACACCGCTCCTCGAGATCTCGAAGAATCTTGGTACGCATGTACCGAGAATAGACGTGCCCGGACCAGGAGTCGACCACGTCGCGACCGGCCGGTACCGTGCCCCCGTGCAGCTCCACCGCATCGCCGATCGCGACGGCTGGTCGTGCTGGCTGTGCGGCGGCGAGATCGACCCGGGCGCCCCCGTCACGAGTCCCGCGCGCGGCACGGTCGACCACCTCGTGCCGCGCTCGCGCGGCGGTTCGAGCGAGCTCGCCAACCTGCGGCTCGCGCACCGCCGCTGCAACCATCGCCGCGGCAGCCTGCTGCCCGAGATGCACTGGCCCGACGAGTGGCCGATGCTGATGACGGTGCACGTGTGGACCGCGCTGGCCCGGCTCGCGCCGCGCCCGGGCGCGGCCGAGGTGGTCGCCGTGGCCCCGCTGCGCGAGGTCGCCGACGACGCGGCGAGCTGGCTCGTCGAGCGCGCCGAGGCGTTCGTGCCGGGCGGCTGGGAGTCGTGGTGCGTGGAGGAGTCGTCGGGTCCGGTGGCGGTGTGGTTGCGCCGCCCCGCCGACGCGGCGCCCGGCACCGCCGGCCGTCCGAAGCACCCCGACGCCTGACCACGTCCCGCCGGAGGATCACGGGATCCGCGTGGTGACCGACGTCGCAGGCGTCGTGTCGGAGCGCCGACAGTCAGGGCGAGCGGGTTTCCGTACGGTCGACGTGTCGGCCCGCACCGCCCGAACGGACGGGAAGGCCGGCGGCGGCGGTGCCGCTGATCCGCTCCTGCTTGGGAGAGCCAGGAGGCCCACGGTCGATCGACCGCGGGCGGCCGGGGTGAGAACCCCGGCCCGGATCAGTGGGTACTCGGCACGGCCGGTCTCGACTCCCCAGAGGCCGGTCGTGCCAGGGTCCCCGCCTCGAGCCCGAGCTCGCGTTCAGTGAGCCGCCAGAGCACGTGGTTCATCTCGCCGGGGTCGAGCCCGGAACCGATCTGGGTCTGGAGCGCGTAGGCGTCGCTCAGCGCGACGACCATCCACGCCGTCTCGTGGGGGTGCTCGCAGTGGAACACCCCGGCGGCGATCCCGCGCTCGATGACGCCCACCACCAGTTCGTGCCAGGCGACCGACAGCCGTCGCGAGGTCTCCTGCAGCTTGGGTGAGTGGAAGGCCTCGGCCCACGCCTCGAGCCAGAAGCGGTACGCCTCCTCGCCGCCACCGGGACCGTACGGCTCGGTGATCTCGCGGAGCTGGGCGAGCGGGTCGCGATCGGACGCGAGCGCCTCGTTGGCCTCGTCGATCTCCTCCAGCGCCATCTTCTCGAACGCCGCCGCGAGCAGGGAGTCGTGGTCGGGGAAGTAGTGGTGCAGGAGGCCGTGGGTGACGCCGGCACGAGCGGCGACGTGGCGCGACGTGGTGCGCGCGAACCCTCGTTCGGAGATCTCGGCGACGGCGGCCTCGAGGATCGCGGCTCGGCGTCGTTCAGGCTGCATGCGTGCCACTGGGTGCAGCCTACGTGGCACTCGGCCGCCCGTCGGTGGGCCACCCGCACGGGCGCCCACGTGGTGACGTCGGTCGCAGCGTTGATAATTGGCCGTTCGGCCAATACATTGTTGGCCATGTGGTCAACACAAGGCACCTCCGCCGACCGACGAACCGACCGCCCGACGCCATCCCCCGGGGTCCCCGGTGAACGCCACGCGGCCCGACAGATGCGCTCCCTCGAGGCGGGCGCCCTCGCCATCTCGGCGTCGTTCATGGTGGTGTTCCCCCTGCTCCCTGCCCTGCAGGAGCGTGCCCACATCAGCACGGCGCAACTCGGGTGGATCGCGACGGCGGGCTTCGTCGCCGCGCTCGTCGCCCAGACCCTCGTCGCCCCGCACGCCGACCGCGGTCGCGAACGCCTCGTGATCAACGGCGCGATCGTGATGATGGCCGTGTCGACGGTGATGTACGCCGTCGGCGACTCGATCGAATGGTTCATCGCCGGTCGCATCGGCGCCGGCCTCGCCTACGGCGCGTTCACCCCGGCGGCCATCGGCCTGATCGTGCGCCGCTTCCCCGAGGCCCCCGGCCGCCAGATCGGTCGGCTCCAGTCGATCGAGCTCGGTGGCATGGCCGTCGGCCCGGTCCTCGCCGTCGCCGGCAAGGTCACCGTCGGCGTGGTCCCCACGCTCGTCATCGCCAGCGTGCTCACGCTCGTGGTCGGGCTCCCCGCCCTGCTCGCCAAGCCGGCCGCGATCACCTCGCTCCCGGCCGGCACCGCGGCGGTCGATCACGGTTCGCTCACCGACGGCGTCCGCCTCCTGCGTCACCGCTCGGTCATCGCCGCGGCGCTCGTGATGACCGCGTTCTTCATCCCGATCGGCGCCTACGACGCGCTGTTCCCCCGCTTCCTCGCCGACATCGGATCGAACGACTGGCTGATCGGCGCCGCGCTCATGGCGTTCGCCGTGCCGAGCATGTTCCTCGCGTCGTGGGCCGGCCGCCTGGTCGACCGTCTCGGCCCGTTCCGTGCCGCCGCCCGCGGCGGCGCCGCCAACATCGCCGTCATCCTCAGCTACGGCGTGGTGCGCGTGCCGATGGTGGTGGTGGTCATCGGGCTGTTCGAGTCCGGCGGCCAGACGATCGTCGGTGCTGCCGGTGCCGCGGCGATGGGCTGGGCCGTGCCCGGCCGTCGCGCCGCCACCGCCCAGGGCATCGGCGAGGCGCTCGCCACCGTGGCCGCAGCGGTCGTGGCAGCCATGGCCGCACCGCTGTACGCGGCCGGCGGCGCGGCGGCCCTGTTCGTCACCACCGCGGTGCTCACCGCGGCGGCGCTCGCGGGCGGCGTGCGGCTCAGCCGCAGCGCGGCACCCGTCGAAGAACGGCTGCCCGCGCTCGCACCGAGCACGTCGACCGCAGGGTCGCGTGCCCACGTGCCGGCGATGGCCTGACGCCCACCGCTTCCGCGGACCCTCCGCGCCGCGCCCCCGTACCCTGGGCCCATGCAGCTGCACGACCTCCGGATCTTCACCGAGCCCCAACAGGGTGCCTCCTACGACACCCTCCTCGCCGTCGCCCGACGCGCCGAGTCGCTCGGGTTCGGTGCGTTCTTCCGCAGCGACCACTACCTGAAGATGAGCGACGTGTCCGGCCTGCCCGGCCCCACCGACGCCTGGATCACCCTCGCCGGCCTCGCCCGCGACACGAGCACCATCCGCCTCGGCACGCTCGTGTCGCCGGTGACGTTCCGGGCGCCGGGCCTGCTCGCGATCAGCGTCGCCCAGGTCGACCACATGAGCGGCGGCCGCGTCGAGCTCGGCCTCGGCGCCGGATGGTTCGAGCAGGAGCACACCGCGTACGGCTTCGACTTCCCGGCGCTGGGCAAGCGTTTCGACATGCTCACCGACCAGCTCGCGATCGTCGACGGCCTGTGGACCACACCGGTCGGCGAGACGTTCAGCTACTCAGGCACCGCCCACTCGGTGGTCGACTCGCCGGGCCTGCCCAAGCCGCTCCAGCAGCCGGTGCCGATCGTGATCGGTGGCGGCGGCACCACCCGCACCCCGGCGCTCGCCGCCCGCTACGCCAGCGAGTTCAACACGCCGTTCGTCCCGCTGCCGTTCTTCACCGCGCAGCGCGAGCGTGTGCAGGCCGCGTGCGACGCGATCGGACGCACCCGCCCGATGGTGTGGTCCGCAGCGCTCATCGTGTGCGCCGGGGCGGACGAGGCCGAGGTCACCCGGCGTGCCGCGGTGATCGGTCGCGAGCCCGCCGAACTGCGCGAGAACGGCGCCGCCGGCACACCCGAGGAAGTCGCCGCGACCATCCGCCGCTGGCACGAGGCCGGCGCCGCGCGCATCTACCTCCAGGTGCTCGACCTCGACGATCTCGACCACCTCGACCTGATCGCCGAGCAGGTCGCCCCGCTGCTGGCCTGATCACGACGTCGGCCGGGGGCGCCCCGGGTGACATCGCCGGCCCCCGGTGCTGCACAATGGGGTGATGAGCGCTCACGAGCTGGTCATCCGCAACGCAACCGTGGTCGACGGCACCGGTGCCGCACCACGCCTCGCCGACGTCGCGGTCGACGGTGAACGCATCACCGCCGTCGGCGACGTCGACGGCCGCGGCCATCGCGAGATCGACGCCGACGGCCTCACGGTCACGCCCGGCTTCGTCGACCTGCACACCCACTACGACGGCCAGGCCACGTGGGATCCGCTCCTCGCGCCGAGCAGCATCCACGGCGTCACCTCGATCGTGATGGGCAACTGCGGCGTCGGCTTCGCACCCGCCCGCCCCACGCCCGAACAGCACGACTGGCTGATCGGCATGCTCGAAGGGGTGGAGGACATCCCGGGCACGGCGCTCGCCGAGGGTCTCGCCTGGGACTGGGAGACCTTCACCGACTACCTCGACGCGCTCGGCCGCCGCAGCTACGCGCTCGACGTCGCCACCCAGGTCGCACACGCGCCGCTGCGCGCCTACGTGATGGGCGAGCGCGGCGCCGACCCGCTCGAGCTGCCGACCGCCGACGAGCTCACCGAGATGGCCGCCCAGGTGAAGGCCGGCATGCTCGCCGGCGCGCTCGGCTTCACCACCAGCCGCACCTACATCCACCGCACCCGCGACGGCGCGCCGCTCGGCACCCGGTACAGCTCGATCGACGAGCTCACCGCGCTCGCCGGCGCGATGGCCGAGACCGGCCGTGGCGTCATCCAGCTCATCAGCGACGCCTACCAGTCGCCCGACGTCGACTTCACCCGCGACGAGATGGCCGTGATGCGCGCCCTCGTCGAGGCCACGGGCCGGCCGCTGAGCATGACCGTGCAACAGCCCGAGCCCCTCCCCGACCGTTGGCGCGAGATGGCCGCGTGGGTCGACGAGTGCGTCGCCGCCGGCCTGCCGTTGAAGACCCAGGTGTCGGCCCGCCCGATCGGCGTCCTGCAGGGCCTCACCGCGACGCTCAACCCACTGGTGCTGTGCCCGAGCTACCAGGAGGTGGCCAAGCTGCCGCTGCCCGAGCTGGTGCACGCGCTGCGCGACACCGACCGTCGGGACCGCATCGTCGCCGAGCACGCCGCCCGCCAGATCGACGGCATGTTGTACGAGATCACCAACGGCTTCCACAAGCTGTTCCCGATGGGTGACCCGGTCGACTACGAGCCCGAGGCGTCGTCGTCGATCGCGGGCATCGCCGCGGCCACGGGCCGCAACCCGGTGGAGGTCGTGCTCGACCTGCTGGTGGAGCGCGACGGCAACCAACTGCTGTACATGCCGCTGTTCAACTTCGCGAAGGGCAACCTCGACGACGTGCGCGAGATGCTGCTCGCCCCGAACTCGCTCATCGGCCTCAGCGACGCGGGCGCGCACTGCGGTGCGATCAGCGACGGCAGCATGACCACCACGGCGCTCGCCCTGTGGTCGCGCGATCGCCGCGGCGAGACGCTGCCGCTCGAGCTGATGGTGCACCACATCACCCAGCGCACGGCTCAGCACGTCGGATGGCACGACCGCGGCGTGGTGGCCCCTGGCTACCTGGCCGACCTGAACGTGATCGACATGCGCACCCTCGCAGCGCACCCGCCGCACATCGTGCGCGACCTGCCAGCGGGCGGACGTCGGCTCATGCAGACGGCCACCGGCTACCGGCACACGTTCAAGCGTGGCGTGGAGACCTTCGCCGACGGCGAGCACACCGGCCAACTGCCCGGCGTGCTCGTGCGCGGCGCACAGCCAGCACCCGCCTGATCGGTCGGCCAGGCAACGGCGCCCGGCAGCGTGCTCGTCACCTCGCGACCCACCAGCGGGCTGCGACCAGTTCGGCAACGAGCACCTCGGTGAGCAGGGCGACGACGTGATCGTCGTCGCCCGGGTACCGCACCTGCACCGCATCGGACGGCTCGCCGGCACCCACCGTCACCACGGTGGCGCCGCGCTGCACCAACCAGTCGCGTGCGGCCGCGTCGTGTCGGCTGCCGGGGAAGAGCAGGGCCCGGTACTCGAGCGTCTTGGTGAGGTACACGTCGACATGGCTCCAGTCGCCGGTCTCGCACCCGTCCGCCGGACGCCGCGGACCCTCGCGCACCATCAGCGCACCCTGCAGTGCGCTGGAGATGCGGTCGGACGGCGCGATCGTGTACACGCCGTGCGGACCGTCGAGCGCTGCCACGACGTCGTCGAGCCATGCCCGTTCCGTGAGCAGCGCTTCGGTGCTGTCGGCGCAGCGGCGAACGCGGGCCGCGAGCTCGAGGTCGGCGCCGGTGAGCTGCTCCTCGAGTGCGAGCAGCGCGACCAAGGTGTGCTGGAAGCTGCGGCACGCCACGCCCCCCGGCTCGTGTTCGGCGAGCATCGGCACGACGTGGGCGGCATCCGCCGTGATCCGCGATCCGGCAACGTTCGTGAGCGCCGTGTACCCGGGGTGGCCGGCCACGAACCCGAGCGTCTCCACCGACCCACCGCTCGCCGAGATGCCCACGACCAGCGTTCCCTGCGCGGGCGGCCACGACGCATCGGCCGACGACAGCTCCGCCACCGCGGCGACGCCGGCGCGGCGGAGCCGCAACGCCACCGACTGGGCGGCGAAGAAGCTCGACCCCATGCCGGTGAGCAGCACCCGCGACGGGATGGCGGTCAACGGCCAACGCATCGCGCCTGCATCGATCGCGTCGGCGAGCGCTCGCAGCACGCGCGGCTTCGACTCGAGATCGGCGAGGAACGCCGTGGCATCCATGTCAGACATCGGTGGCTCCAGTGATGCCGAGCGCCGGGGCGGCCTCGGGCGTATCGGGGGTCTCGGGGGTGTCGGAGACGGGGAACAGCGCCTGCATCGCGGCGTCGGGCACGTAGGTCCACACGGGCAGGTGGAGCGTGGCGTAGGCGTATTCGTGCAGCTCCTGGGCCACGCGCAGCGGCCACAGCAGTCGGTCGTCCACGGTGTGGCGTTCGCGGTACGCGCGCTCGGCCGCGTCGATCGCTGCGTCGACGAACCGGGTCACGTCGGCGTCGGGACGGCGCTTGTTCGCCACCCGCGCGACATGGTCGATCGACTGCAGCAGCGCGGCGAGGTCGCGCTCCACCGGCTGCTGCACGAGGCGATCTGCCGACGCGGTCATGGGATCGCCGTCGAAGTCGACCACGAGCAGCCGCTCGCCGGCGCGGAGGAACTGCCCGGCGTGGAGGTCGCCGTGGATGCGCTGCACGGCGACACCATCGACACCATCGACGCCATCGACACCATCGATCGCGTCGAGCGCCGCGAGCGCGGCGTCGATCCGCGGCAATCGGTCGCGCAGACGCTCGCCGACCTCGCCCGTGGTGTGCTCGACGGCCTGTCGACGGCGTTCGCCGACGGCGTCGCACAACGGGCCGATGGATGTCGTGACCGTGCCGGCGGAGGCGAGTGCGAGGTGGAGCTCGGCGGTGATCGCCCCCAGGCGCGCAGCGGTCGCCACGAGCGGTTCGAGCGGGAGACGGCCGTCGATCCACGCGAGCACGTCGTCCACGTACCAGACCCAGCCGTCGGTCGCCCCGAGCACGAGCTCGCTCACGACGGCGACGACCTCGTCACCGTCGCCGGTGACCGCCCCGACGTGGGAGGGCATGTGCGCGAAGCCCACCGCGGCGAGGTGGTCGACGACGGCCAGATCGCCACGCCGCACCGGACGGGCGAACCACTTCACGAGCCAGGCGTCGTCGACCGCGATCGACAGGTTCGCCTGATCGGTCGACACCCTCCGCTCGACACCGGCGACGGTGCGATCGGGCAGCAGTCGACGGACGGCATCGGCCGACGCGCCGGCTGGCACGGTTCCCCTGGTGCCCCGCGTGCCCGAGCCGTCGGGCTCGGGGGTCACGACCCGAGGACCACCGTGGCGTCGACGCTCCCGGCGCGCTGGTGGGCGATGTGGACGTGCACCTCGGCACCCGCCTCGGCGCGGACGATCCAGGTGGCCAGCGTGCGATCGGGCGTGCCGTCGTGGCGGCCCGCGAACCGGGCGGCGGCGCGCCCGTCCAGCTGGCCGAGCTCGCGCCGGGCCGGACCGCCGACCACCTCGGCACCGCTGAGCGTGGCGGCGATGGGGAGCACCATCCGTTCCTGACGTGCCTTCGTGCTCACGTGCGTCGGCAGCCAGCCGGTGTTGGCGACGCCGACCTCGACACGCCAGGTGTCGGCGCCGAGGAACGACGCTGACGTGTGCAGCACCTCGATCTCCGGCGCGGCGAGGGCCTGGTACACGGCGAAGTCCGCGTGGCCACGCACCTCGTCGGCGAGGCGGCCGAGCGGCGGGTTGGTCCAGCTGCACATGTCGTCCCAACCACCCAGCTCAACGGGACCGAGCTGCGGGTGATCGAACGCGTACCAATCGGTGTACATCTCCGGGTGGTTGGCGTCGGACCATCGGAGCACCGCGTGCTCCTCGGCCTCGGTGGGCCCGACGTACCAGAAGTGGGTCGACTGCTTGGTGCCGGTCGCGGCGTGCACGACGTCCCAGAACTCGGTGGTCCAGCCGAACAACCCGAGGTGTTCGTACACCCAGTCGTCGGCGGCACCGCTCATGGTGTCCTTCTTGTCCCAGGTGAAGTCCTCGTACACCGAGTGCACCGTGTAGCCCGTGAGCGCTGTGCCACGCTCGCCCAGCTGGTTCCACGCCCACACGTCGAGCGGGGGCAGGTTGCTGTCGCTCGTGGTGCTCGACGGACGCAGCAGGACGCCGCCGCTCGTGTGGTAGGCGTTGTAGCCGCAGATGTTCGGCCGGGCCACCATGGCCCGCACCAGCGAGTCGATCTCGGGCTCGCTCAGCGGGTGGTCGCCGCTGCCGCGCACGGTGGTGCCCCAACCGGCCGGGAAGTTGCGGTTCATGTCGAGGCCCTCGGGCGGCCGCGGCGTGGGGATGGTGAAGCCGTCGTGGTCGACGATCTCACCCTCGTACATCAGCCGGTACCGGGGCACGCCGGGCAGGGTGCCGTCGATCGGCACCGGTGCCATGAGGCGCGGATCGAGCTCGCTCACCATCCAGGCACCGTTCGGGTCGGGGATGCGCATCGTGAGGATGCGACCGTCGCCGTCGAGGTCGCGCTCGTGCAGGCCGGGGGCACGATGGGCGTCGCGCCACGGCCAGGGGCGAACGCTGCTCCGGCGCATCTGCGGCGAGTCGGCGAGCGTCCACTCGACACCGTCCGGGTTCACGCGCGGCACGACGTAGAACGTGCGCGTGCGCAACGCGCGGGTGACGGTGTCGTCCGTGCCGAACCCGGTGACGAGATGGTGGACGAGGTGCAACGCGGCCACACCGGCGGTGACCTCCACCGAGTGGATGTTCGCGTCGACCCAGTGTGCGGGCTTGGTGTCGTGGGTGCCGGTGGACGCGTCCGTGATCGTCGCCAGCCACAGGTCACGTCCCTCGTACGAGCGGCCGTACGACTCGACCGTCATCAGTTCCGGGTGCGCCGCCGCGGTGTCGTGGAGCCACTGCGTGTACTCGTCGTAGCGGAGGAAGCGATCGAAGCCGTACGTCATGGCCCCGACGCTACCCATCGTCCGTGCCGGCGCCCGCGGAGTTGCCCCCGCGGCCGTGGTGTCAGAACTCGATCACGGCCCGCTCGTAGTCGGCGGGCGGCTCGAACCCGAGGAGCTCGAGCAGGGTGGCCGCCACGTTGGCAAGTCCGGCGCCGTCGGGCCGGGCGATGCGGTACTCGCCGTGCCAGGCTGCGTCGTGGACGACGAAGGGCACCGGGCTCAGCGTGTGCGACGTCTTCGGCGAACGCACGCCACCGCTCTCGGTGAACATGATGTCGGCGTTGCCGTGGTCGGCGGTGTAGACGAGCACACCGCCGAGTTCGTCGATCACGGTGATCAGCCGGGCCATGCACTCATCGATCACCTCCATCGCCTCGATGGTGGCGTGGAGGTGGCCGGTGTGACCGACCATGTCGCCCGATGGGAAGTTGAGCCGGCCGAACCGGTACCGACCCGTGCGGAGGAGCTCGATGGTGCGGTCGGTGATCTCGCGCACCTTCATCGCCGGCGTCGTGTCGAACTGGACGTTGTCGCTCGGGATCTCGACGTACGTCTCGAGCGAGGGGTCGATGAACCCCGACCGGTTGCCGTTCCAGAAGTAGGTGACGTGGCCGTACTTCTGCGTCTCGCTGATCGCGAAGCTCGTGACACCCTCGGCGCACAGGTACTCGCTGATCGTTCGCTCGATCACCGGGGGGTCGACCAGGTAGTTCTTGGGGACGAGCGCGTCGCCGTCGTACTGCAGCATCCCGCAGAAGTACACGGCCGGGTGCGGTGCCACCGCGTCGCGGTCGAACCGGTCGAACGACGGGTCCTCGTATGCCTGAGAGATCTCGATCGCCCGATCGCCGCGGAAGTTGTAGAGCACCACCGAGTCGCCGTCGTGCATGGTGCCGACCGGGATGCCCGCGTCGTCGACCACGACGAACGCGTCGAGGTACTGGTCGCCACTGTCGCTCTCCGCGTACATCGTCTCGACCGCCTCGGTTGCCGACGGGAACGGTCGGCCGATGCCGTGCGTGTGGCACTCGTAGCCGCGCTGCACCATGGGCCAGTCGGCGCCGTAGCGATCCATGGTGATGGTCATGCGGCCGCCGCCCGACGCGATGCGGAAGTCGGCGTGCTCGGACGCGTGGTGCTCGTTGATCTTCTGCAGCACCTGTTCGGTCTGGGCGATGTAGTCGAGCGCTGAGCGGGCCGGCACGTCACGGCCGTCGAGGAGGATGTGCACCCGGGCCCGGGTGACGCCTTCCTCGGCCGCCCGTTCGAGCAGCTGGTAGAGCTGGTCGTTGCTGGCGTGCACGTTGCCGTCGGAGTGGAGCCCGAGGAAGTGCATCGTGTGGGTTCGACCGTGCTCGACCGCAGAGGTCCACACCGGGTTGCGGAACAGGCTGCCGGTGGCGAGCGCGTGGTTCACGAGCTTCGCGCCCTGGGCGAAGATGCGACCGGCGCCGAGCGCGTTGTGCCCGACCTCGCTGTTGCCCATGTCGTCGTCGGACGGGAGACCGACCGCGGCGCCGTGCGCGAGGAGTGAGGTGGACAGCGGCGATGCGAGCAGTGCGTCGAGCGTGGGGGTGTCGGCCTCGGTGACCGCGTTCGAGGGACCGGGCGGCGCGATGCCGACGCCGTCGGCGATGACGAGCAACAGGGGTCCGGGGCGACCGGGGAACGCATCGAAGCGGGCGAGCGACAGGGCGGGCGTCTGGCCGGGCCCGGCTACGGCAGTCGGGCCGTCGGAGGGTGCGTCGGTGTGGGCCGCTGGGTGGGCTGCTGCAGGGCCTGCGGTGGAGTCGGAGGAAGCCGTCATCGACCCTCAGTCTACGAGCGGGGTCGGGATGGGGTCCCCGTGCCGTCGAGCAGGTGTGACGCATCGAACGCCACGCGTGACGTCCACGTCACGCACGAGTTCACGAGAGGTCTATGCTCCCGCACATGGCAAGCAAGAAGGCACACGTCGAACACCTGCGCAACATCCCGCTGTTCTCCAGCTGTTCGCAGAAGGACCTCGAGAAGATCGCCAAGGCCGGCGATGAGGTGACGATGCCCGCGGGCTCGCTCATCGTCGACCAGGGCCAGACCGGGCGCGAGGCGTTCGTGGTGCTCGCGGGCACGGTGAACGTCAAGCGCAATGGCAAGAAGGTCGCCAGTTGCGGCCCCGGCACCATCGTCGGTGAGCTCTCGCTGCTCGACCACGGGCCGCGCACCGCGACCGTCGTGTGCGAGACCGACTGCACGTTCCTCCTGCTGAGCCAGCGCACCTTCCTCGGCGTGGTCGACGACGTGCCGGCCCTCGCCCACAAGCTGCTCGCCTCGCTGGCGACGCGCATCCGCGACCTGGACCGCCAGTACTTCGGCTGAGGAGCCTGCGACGAGGCCCACAGCGTTTCGGCTGAGCGAGGAGCTCGCGACGAGCGAGGCCCACGGCGTTGCAGCTGAGCCGAGGAACGAGGCGAGGCCCACAGCGTTACGGCTGAGCCGAGGAACGAGGCGAGGCCCACAGCGTTACGGCTGAGCCGAGGAACGAGGCGAGGCCCACAGCGTTACGGCTGAGGAGCCAGCGACGAGGCCCACAGCGTTACGGCTGAGCGAGGAGCCCGCGACGAGCGAGGCCGACGGATGACACGTTCGGCCCACTGACGGCGGAGGAGGACGGCTGGGCGGCGGCGAACTACAGTTCGCGTCGCCATGAGCACGCATTCGACTTCCGCCCCGGCCGACACCCAGGCCCAGGGTCCCAAGCGCATCAAGCCGCACCAGCTGGTGCTCGGCATCGGTATCGGCATGGGTGTGTTCACCCTGCTCTCCGGTGTCGTGCCGCTGATCACCAAGTGGCACAGCGACAGCGAGATCACCCGTGAGGTCTTCGAGGGCATCCCCGGACCGATCGTCGCCGCCTTCTACATGGTGGTCCCGGCCATGCTGGTGTGGGGGGCGTTCGCCTTCGCCGACCGGGTGAAGAACTGGGAACGCGGTGCTCCCGACCGCCGCCGCACCACGCCGAAGAACGCGAAGCGGCGCCTGGCCGACTTCCGTGCCGGCGTGTACATGCAGACCCTGCTGCGCGACTCCGCCGCAGGTCTGATGCACTCGATGATCTACTTCGGGTTCCTGGCGCTGCTCGGCGTCACCACCCTGCTCGAGGTCGATCACCAGCTGCCCGAGGATCTGAAGTTCCTCCACGGCAAGACCTACATGGCGTATTCGGCCTTCGCCGACTTCGCCGGGCTCGTGTTCGTCGGCGGCATCGTGTGGGCGATCGTGCGTCGCTACATCCAGCGCCCGTACCGCATCCGCATCAAGACCAAGCCCGAGCACGCCCTCATCCTCGGCGTCTTCCTCGCGATCGGCCTCACGGGCTTCGTCGCCGAGGGTTTCCGCATCGCCGAGGACGGCATGGCGAACCACGAGAAGTGGAGCTTCATCGGCTACCCGATCGCACAGATCTTCGACGGGATGAGCGCCGACAACCTCGAGCTGTGGCACCAGATCTGGTGGGGCGCTCACGTCATCTCGTTCCTCGCGTTCCTGGCGATCCTGCCGATCACGATGCTGCGCCACATGTTCACGTCGCCCCTGAACATGTACCTGAAGGACCGCGACCGCCCGAAGGGTGCGATGCGTGCCATGCCGAACCTCACCGAGACCTCGCTCGAGACGTTCGGTGCCAGCGTCGTCGAGGACTTCACGTGGAAGCAGCTGCTCGACACCGATGCCTGCACCATGTGCGGTCGCTGCACCAGCGTGTGCCCGGCCCACGCGACGGGCAAGCCGCTCGACCCGCGCGAGATCGTGCTGAAGACCGGCGAGGTGATGGCGGCGTCGGCCGCACACGGTCACGTCAGCCCGCCGCTCGGCACCGACGCGGAGATCACGATCTCGTCGAACTCGCTGTTCGAGCGCATCTCGGCCGAGGAGATCTGGAGCTGCACGAGCTGCAAGGCCTGCGACGAGATCTGCCCGGTGAACATCGAGATCCTCGACAAGATCCTCGACATGCGGCGCTACCTGTCGCTGATGGAGTCGAACTTCCCTGCGGAACTCGGCAACGCCTACCGCGCCATGGAGAACCAGGGCAACCCGTGGGGCATGAACCAGGGCGAGCGTGCCGACTGGGCCAAGGGCCTCGACGACGTCACCGTGCTCGATCCGGGCGAACCGATCACCGCCGAGTACCTGTACTGGGTGGGCTGCGCCGGCTCGTTCGACGACAAGAACAAGAAGGTCACCCAGGCGATGGCCAAGCTGCTCGGCCGCGCCGGCATCGACGTCGCCATCCTCGGACCGAGCGAGATGTGCACGGGCGATTCCGCCCGTCGCTCGGGCAACGAGTACCTGTTCCAGATGCTGGCGATGCCGAACATCGAGATGCTGAACGGGATGGGCGTGCGCAAGATCATCGCCCAGTGCCCGCACTGCTTCAACACGTTGAAGAACGAGTATCCGCAGCTCGGTGGCAACTACGAGGTGATCCACCACACCCAACTGCTCGAGCAGTTGATCGACAGCGGCCAGCTCGACGTGAGCCAGGCGACGCTCGAGGAGCGCATCACCTACCACGACAGCTGCTACCTCGGTCGCCACAACGACGTCTACCTCGCGCCCCGCAAGGTGGTCGGCTCGATCAAGGGCATCGAGATCGTCGAGATGCAGCGCAACGGCACCAAGGGCATGTGCTGCGGCGCCGGCGGCGCCCGCATGTGGATGGAGGAGTCCATCGGCACGAAGGTGAACGACGAGCGAGCGCTCGAGGCGATCAGCACCGGCGCCACCCGCGTCGCCACCGCCTGCCCGTTCTGCTACATCATGCTCGACGACGGCGTGAAGGCCGCCGGCAAGGACGACGACCAGATGAAGGTCGCCGACATCTCGATCCACCTCCTCGAGGCGATCGAAGCCGGTGAGCGCAAGCTGGCCCAGCAGGACGCACCGGTGGCCGCGCTGATCGCATCGATGTCCGCCGGCGCTGCGGCGAACGCCGACGCGACGGTTGCGACCGTGGCATCGACCGCATCGACGGGCACGCTCACCGCAACCGAGACCGCACCCGACGACCTCGGGTTGATCGTCGGCATCGGCCCGGCCCTCGAGAAGGTCCTCCACGATGCCGGCATCCTCACCTTCGAGGCGCTGGCGGCCCTGACGCTCGAGCAACTCCAGGACATCCTGCCGAACCTGCACGACGCGGCGGCGGAGAACAAGGACTTCATCGGCCAGGCCGCTGCGTTCGCCCAGGCGAAGGCCGACGGCATCGATCCCGCCTCGATCGCCCGGGGCGGTCAGGCCACCTGATCCCTCCCGCTTCGGCGGGGAGCACGACGACGCGAGCCGGTCCTTCGGGGCCGGCTCGTGTCGCGTCCGGGGACGGTCGTCGGTGAGGCCGGCGATGTGAAGGAACTCGGGAGGACGCGGCGGACGTCAGAGGGCGTCGAAATGGCAGAGTGCGTCGGCGACCAGGCGGACGTCGTGACGTTCGTGCTCGGGGTAGGCGTTCGACAACCCGTAGAGCCGCTCCACCGTCCGTTCGCTCATCGTGTCCTGCTCATCGACGCCCACGGGACCCGTGAGGTGATGCAGGATCAACGCCCGCCGATCCATGGGAACAGTGTGGCGCGATCCCGGCTGCAGGGGAACGGCGAGGGGCAACCCTTGACCGAAGTTGAACGATGCCACGGGCCGGATTCGACCATCGAGCTCGACGACCGGGCTCGACCCGCCCGACGGTCCGCATCGGTGGCGGGGTGACCGGCGGGGGCGGGGCGGCGCGCCCGTCGGTCATCGCGCGTCAGGTGCCTGCGCGGAGGGCGTCCACCGGCTCCATCCGGGCAGCGCGGATCGACGGGTACAGACCGGCGATGAGACCCACCAGCGCACCGGCCAGCGGCGCGGCGAGCGGGAGCCAGAGATCGAGCACCGGCGTCCACTGTCGGCTGCCCGCGACCGAGACGATCGTGATGATGCCGACGGTGGCGCCGATGATGCCGCCCACCAGTCCCATCGCCATCGACTCGGAGAGGAACTGCAGGGCGATGTGGCGGCGTGATGCGCCAAGCGCACGTCGGAGCCCGATCTCGCCGGTGCGTTCCATCACGGTGACGAGGGTGACGTTGGCGATGCCGATGGCACCGACGACGAGGGAGATGAGACCGAGGAGCAAGAAGAGTTGGTTGACGTCGTCCTGCACCGCGTTCTTGGTGCGGGTGGGGTCGCGCGGTGCGGTGACCTTCAGTGCCTCGGCGCCGTTGGGTGCGAGCGCGATCGGCGCCTGCTCGGCGATGAGCTGCGCGGCGCCGATGTCGGTCTCGATGACGACCCGTTCGGGACGGCTGACCTGGAGCCGGTCCTGGGCGCTGGTGTAGGGGACGACGATGCTCGACACCAGCCCCTCGTCGCGGGCCGCCGCGTCGAGGATGCCGATCACCGTGAACAGCTCGTCGCCGATGAAGATGCCGGGCTGCGCGTCGAGGCGGTCGATGCCGAACTGGGCCGCGACGTCGGCGCCGATCACGGCCACACGGTCGCGGCGCTGGACGTGCCCGCTGTCGAACCAGCGGCCGACGGAGATCTCACCGCGCACGGCGTCGAGCAGACCGACCGACGATGCGTACACGGGCACGAGCCGTTCGGTCACGTTCTCCGGATCGCGCAGCGGCACGGTGCGCACGGTGCCGGGGTTCGACACCTCGGCGACCGCACCGGAGGCGACCACGCCGTTGAGGCGGTCGATGCGCGATTCCACGTCCCAGGGGAGCAGCGCTGCAGCACGCTCCGCCGAGCCGCTGCCGGTGGTCCGGGCGGCGACGGTGACCTGTGTGGCGGCGAGCTCGTCGAACCGGCCGACGATCTGGCTGCCGGCGGTGCGCGAGATGCCGAGCGTGGCCACCAGCGACGCGATGCCGAGCACCGTGCCGAGGGTGGTGAGCGCCGCGCGTGCCGGGCGCGCGAACACGCCGGCCAGCGTCTCGTCGACGAGGTCGGCGAAGCGGAACCGGGGCCGCGATGCCGCGGCGGCATCGCGGGCCGCAGCGCGCGAGTCGCGTGCGGAGCGCCGAGCCGCTCGCCCGGACCGGGAGCGGCTCGCGCGCACGATCGACGCCATCACGCGACCTCCGTGAGCTGACCGTCGACCATGCGCACCCGACGCTGTGCCCGCTCCGCGACCTCGCTGTCGTGGGTGATGACGAGGATCGTGAGCCCCTGCTCGCGGAGGTCGTCGAACAGGTCGAGCACCGATTCGGTGTTCGCGGTGTCGAGGTTGCCCGTCGGCTCATCGCACAGCAGCAGGCTCGGCTCGCCGAGCAGCGCCCTCGCGATCGCCACGCGCTGTCGCTCGCCGCCGGACAACCGGATGGGCTCGAAGCCGAGTCGGTGGGAGAGACCCACCCGGTCGAGCGCCTCGGTCGCCCGGCGGCGGCGGTCCTTGCGGTTGGTGCCGAGGTACAGCTCGGACAACCCGACGTTCTCCTCCACGGTGCGGTACGAGAGGAGGTGGAAGCTCTGGAACACGAACCCGATGCGACGGCCACGCTCGGCGGCACGGGCCGCGTCGCCGAGGTCGGCGGTGTCGATGCCGTCGAGCAGGTAGCGGCCCGATGTCGGCCGGTCGAGCAGGCCGAGGACATTGAGCAGCGTGGACTTGCCCGACCCGCTCGGGCCGATGATGGCGACGTACTCGCTCGGATCGACCCGCAGGTCGATCGACCGCAGCGCCTCCACGGGTGGTTCGGTGGGGAACACCCGGCACACCTGGTCGAGGAGGACGACGGGTGTCCGCTCGGGGGCCTCGACCGGCGTGGGGTCGACGTCGACCGCGGTCATCCCTCGGCCTCGTCGTTCGATCCGTCGTTCGATCCATCGGAGCCCGAGGCGCGGCGACCGGTGTCGGTGCCGACGACTACGCGGTCTCCCTCCTGCAGGACGGCGCCGCCGATGGGCGTGATCTCCGCGTAACCCTCGGCGCTGAGGCCGACGGTGACCGCGACGAGTTCGACCGCGCCGTCGCCGTTGCCGGCAGCGCGCTCGACCTCCACCCTCGACTCGCCGTCGGGGCCGACCGAGAGCGCCGCCACGGGCACGGCGAGGACGTCGCCGTCGGTGGAGCTGACCGTGACGGTGAGCCGCACACCGAAGCCGATGAAGTCCTGCAGCACCGACGGATCGTCGGGCCGCACCACCAGGGTCAGCCGGCCCTGTCCGTCGCCCTGGTCGCCGCCGTCGCCGTTCCCGTCGCCGTCACCGGTCTCGGGCTCCTCGATCTTCTCGACGACTCCGGTGGTGGTGACATCGGCGTCGCGCAGCTCGATGGTCACCTCGGTGCCGACGCGGACGAGGTCGGCATCGCTCGCGCTGATCCGGCCACGGATGAGCGAGTCGGTGCTCGACGCGGTGGCGACCGGATCGGCGGGCGCCTTCCCGGCCACCGCGGCCACCTCCGTGAGCGTGGTGGGCAGCGACGGCAGGAACACCATCTCGCCCGAGGGCATCTTCGTACCCACCTGCGACTGCTCGACCATCAGATCGGCGCGGGCCTGGTCGAGCTGCTTCTGGGCGGCGGTGACGCCCTCGCGAGCGGTGCTCACGTCCTTCGGCGCCAGCGCCTCGGCGTAGGTGAGCTCGGCGAGGGCGAGCGCGCCCTGGGCCGACGTGATCCCGGCCGCGACCTCGGCGGCGGTGCTGTCGCGATCGCTGATCGCACGCCGCAGCGATGCCTCGGCCTCGACGAGCGCCGTCTCCTTCGCGGCGAGATCGTCCTCCAACGCCCGCAGCTCGACCGAGGTGTACGCAACCCCGGTGTCGGGATTGATCGCGCCGGCGGCGACCGCGGTGTCGCGCTCGGTCCGGGCCAGGTCGCGTGCCGTCTTCGCCCCGTCGCGGGCGGTGGTCGCCACGGTGACCGCCGTCGCGGCGTCGGCGTTGCGTCGGTTGGCGGTCGCCTGCGCTGCCGGCACTGCGTCGCGCGCCGACTGCAGCGCCTGCTGCTGGCGGAGGAGTTCCGCGCCGCTGATCGGCTTGCCAGCGGTCGCCACGTCGGCGTTGGCGCGGGTGAGCGCCGCTTCGGCGTCGGTGACCGCCTTCTCGGCGCCACGCAGCCGTGTGCGCTGCTCCGCAGTCGGACCCTCGCTCTGGTAGCCCGCGCTCAGGTAGAGCGCGTCGAGCGCCGCTTCGGTCGCGTCGTCGTAGACGGTGTCCACCGGGCCCGGGTCGAAGCCGAGCCGCGACAACGCTTCCTCGAGTTGTTGGACGTCGGGCCCCGTGGTGCCGGGCTCGAACGATCGGTAGGTGGGGAGGTCACCGCGGAAGACGAACACGGGACGACCCGACACCTCCATGAGCACCGTGCCCTCCTCGAGTGCCGAGTTGAGCTCGGGTGCCTTGGTGACCACCTGGGTGCTGCCGGCGCTCGCGCCGACCGACCCGGTGAGCCGAACGGGAATGGGTTCGTCGTACTGGAGCTCACCGTTCGCGATCAGACGCGACTCGAGCGAGCGACGTTCGACGGGCACCGTGATGCGCGACGCCTCGGGGGCAGCCGCCGCGGCCGCCGCGTCGGCCGGCGACTGGAGCTGCTGGCCGATCACGACGCCCGCCGCCGCCGACGCCACGCTGGCACCGACGACGAACAGGGCGAGATTCCGCCGCCAGTGACCGGCGGCCTTGGTCGACGACATCAGTCCTCACCCAACTCGGGGAACTCGGCGACCAGGTCGTCGGCGAGACGCTGCTCCACATCACGGCGGACCTGGGCGAGATCGACCTCCTGCTGACAGGCCCAGTCGTCGGCCCAGGTGCTCAGCTCGTCCTGACGGAGCTCCTCGAGGTCGGCTTCGTCGATCTCGGGCTGGCCGTCGCTGGACCCATCGGAGGATCCACTGGCAGCGATGACGACCCCCGAGCCTCCGTCACCCTCGACGTCCATCGGTTCGAAGCCCTGCAGGGTGTTGAGCCGGTCGTAGAACCCGTTGATCACCTCGTTGGGGTTCGTGTACTCGTAGCTCGGATCGCGGTCGGCCATGCACGACGCCCACGATTCGTAGGCCTCGGTGATCGCTGGATCGCTCTCGCTGTCCTCGAACAGCTGGTTCAGGCGCTCCTGCATGTCGGGGTCGTTGAAAGGCGAGTCGCCGTACACCTCGAGCTGGGCCGCGCCGTAGCAGCCCTGCTCCTCGAGCGAGGGCATGACGAACTCGGTGCCCTCGCCGGAGTCGATGGCCTCGTCGTCGGTGAAGGACTGCTCGCCGTAGAGGGCGGCGTTGTACTCCTGTTGCTCGGCCATGGTGAGCGAGTTCATGTAGTCGGCGTTCGGGTCCTCGAATTCGGCGCCGGTGCTGAACGAGGGCTGCAGCTCGTAGCCGCGCACCACGCCGTAGCCGTACTTCTCGCCGTAGGCCTCGGGATCGCTGATCTGCTCCTGGTACTCCTCGTCGAACCCGCCGCTCATCGCCGAGTAGTCGACGGCCCGGTACTCCCAGCCCTCGGCCTTCATGCACTCCACGAGCACCTGTTGCAGCTCGAGTTCCTTCGCGCGCTGGTCGGCGGGCGAGATGTCGAAGCCGAGGAGCTTGGCGAGCGGGCCCTGGGTGGGGTCGTTGAGATCGGCGGCGGGTTCGTCGCTGCCACCGCCGCCGCACGCAGCGAGGAGAACGGTGAGCGCGACGCAGGCGCCGGCGGCGAGGGGGGTCGGTCGCACGCGGGGGCGGGCGGCGGCACGAGCACGGTCGGGGAAGCGATGCATGCCCGGTCTGACGACCGACGGGCAGGAACCGTTGCGACGGCGCCTCGATTTCTTCGCGGATCACTCGCCGATCACTCGCGATCCCCCTCGACGTCGAGCGCCGTGGCGGGCATCGGCAGTACGCCGCGCCGGGTCAGCTCTCCTGGAAGTTCTCCCAGTACCGGCTCGGCGTGGGACCGCGCTGTCCCTGGTACTTCGAGCCGCGGGCACCCTTGCCGTACGGGTTGTCGGCCGGGGTGGTCATGCGCATGAAGCTCACCTGCCCGATCTTCATACCCGGGTAGAGCGTGATCGGCAGCGTCGCGATGTTGGTGAGCTCGAGGGTGATGTGCCCGTCGAAGCCGGCGTCGATGAAGCCGGCGGTCGAGTGGATGATCAGCCCGAGGCGACCGAGCGACGACTTGCCCTCGATGCGCGCGACCAGGTCGTCGGGCACGCCGATCCGCTCGGCCGTGCTCCCGAGGACGAACTCGCCCGGGTGCAACATGAACGCGTTGTCGTCGTGGATCGTGATCAGCTCGGTCAGGTCCTCCTGGTTCTGCTTCACGTCGATCACGGCCGACGTGTGATTGCGGAACACCCGGAACAGGTTGCCGATGCGCACGTCGATCGACGAGGGCTGGATCGTGGAGGGATCGAACGGCTCGATGATGATGCGGCCAGCGTCGATCTGCTCGCGCAGGGTCCGGTCGGAGAGGATCACGCCGCCAACCTAGTGGAGGTGGGTCGTGCCGGGTTCAGTGCCGGCGCAGCGGGCGCCGGCGTGATCGGGCAGTGGTTCGGCGTCAGTCGACGCGGGAGCGTCGCAGCAACGCCGGGACCGGTGCGCCCGCGAGGCGCGGTGACACGAGCAGCGCCGCGCCCGACCAGCACACGAAGCTCACCCAGTCGTTGAGATGCACGCCGTGGGTGGCGCTGAGGCTGGCGACGGTCGGACCCGACCACGGGTTGGTGTTCACGATCCAGCGCAGGCCGACGACCACGAGGGTGAGGGCGACGGCGAGACGCAGGGGACGGTACGACACACCTCGTCATCGGCAGCACTGCCCTGCAGCTTGAGCAGAAATCAGGGAAATTCCGGCGCTCACTTCAGAGGCCCGTGAGCAGGTGTTTCAGCGCCGCAGATGACGTGGGCGGGCACGGCCGCTAGATTGACCGCCGCAACGACGAGCCCGCCGCAACCCGGCCGGCCGATCCTGCGGGTGTAGTTCAATGGTAGAACATCAGCTTCCCAAGCTGAGAACGCGGGTTCGATTCCCGTCACCCGCTCTACGATTTCGAGGGCTAAAGAGCCAGGTAGATGGCTCTCTGGGAGATTCGACGCTCGTTCTCCCCTGTTCCCAGCCTCAAGCTCGTGCCTACTATGTGCCTAGAACAAAGGCACACAGGGGGTAGGAATGGCGAAGTCTCGGGCTTTCGGCACGATCAGGACCCTGCCGAGCGGGCGGTTCCAGGCTCGCTACTGGCACCTCGGTAAGCAGACGTCGGCGGGCTCGTCGTTCGCGACGAAGGCCGACGCGAGGGCGTGGCTCGCCAGCGTCGAGACCGACCTCAAGCGTGGCGACCACTTCGATCCCAGCGGCGGTGCGGTGATCTTCGATGCATACGCCCAGGAATGGATGGCCAACCGCTCCCTCCGACCACGAACACGAGAGACCTACGACTCGCAACTACGGCACATTCTTGCGCAGTTCGGTCGCGCCGAGCTGAGAGAGATCAAGCCGGGCGACGTCAGAAACTGGCATGGACGACTGGCGAAGTCGGGGCTCAGCCCGAACACGACCGCAAAGGTCTATCGGATGTTTCGTACGATCATGTCGACGGCGGTCGACGACGGCCTGATCCGATCCAACCCCGTTGCGATCAAGGGCGCCGCTGTCGAGAGCACCATCGAGCGCCTGCTTCTGACGTGGGATGACATCGACCGGCTTGCTCGGGCAATCGAACCGAGGTTCTCGGCGCTTGTGTGGGTGGCCGCGACTTCGGCGCTTCGCTTCGGCGAGCTCACGGGCCTCGATCGGTCGCGTGTCGACCTAGAGAGTGGAACGATTCGAGTTGATCGCGCTCTCGCGTTTCAGAAAGGCGAGGGTCCGACGCTCGGACCGCCCAAGTCGGATGCGGCGTACCGCGTCGTCGCGCTGCCGGCGACTGTCACCGATCTCCTTCGGACGCATCTCGCCGAGTACACGGATTCCGCCCCGGACTCACTCGTATTCACTTCGGTGCAGGGCAGCCCGTTGCTGAACCGCTACTTCGCTCCATTCTGGGGACGCGCCAAGCGAGCAGCCGGTGTCGACGCGTCCGTGCGATTCCACGATCTTCGACACTTCGCAGGCACCGTCGCGGCGTCATCGGGAGCGTCGCTCCGGGAGGTCATGTCGCGCATGGGCCACTCATCGAGCGACGCGTCACTTCGATACCTCAAGGCTGGGGAGGATCGAGATCGCGAAGTGGCCAACGCCATCGAGCATCGAATGCGCGGTACCGGCCAGCGCTAGAGCTGGCTGGCTCGCAGCTCAACGCACGGCGTCGACCTTGCATCGATCCACCCACTTGCTCACTTCCTCGGGGTCGAATCGAACGTACTTGCCGATCTTGTGGAAAGGGATTCTCCGCTGGTCGACGAGGCGGCGAATCAGGCGCTCGCCGACACCCAGGCGATCTGCCAACCCGGCCACGTCAAGCAACCCAGTCGGCCCGCCGACGCCGAGCTCCTTCTCCGACTCGACGAGGCGAGCCCGCACGCCCAGTTCCGAAGTAGTCGTCACGGTTGATACCCCCTTGTGGCTTGTTCCTACGACCCCTCCCCACCCTTCGGTGCCACTTGTCGCAACGCGCGACGACGATCGCGGCTAAGCGGTCGTCGACATGACAAGCCTGGGGAAGGGGATCTCGAACCGGGATGCAAATGCCTCTTTGCGAGGCCCGGCGGAGCCACTGCACTCCGTGTGCCATGGTCGAGCGCAGCATCATCGCCACTGCGCCCTTGCATGAGTCCCCTGCCGCAGAGACTACGTGTTCCTAAACCGCAGGTCGTAGGTTCGATTCCTACCGGGGGCGCTTTGCGAATCGGCTCTCTACCAGGGGATATTACCTGGTAGAGAGCCATCCGCAAGGAGTTCCTGCCCCGCTCAGATTGACCTCTAGTGACCCTGAGTGACCCTGAGTGACCGCCATTTGCCTCTGTCATTGGGAGGAGATTGGGAGGAGATGGCGGCGCGTGCGCTCCTCGGCCAGTCGGCTGCGCCGTGCGCAACAGTGAAGTAGGTGGCAGCGTTTCCGTGCCGTCTGCGTCTGCAGCTGGTCCAGGTGACTGATCGGCGAAGCGTGGTGCCGACGGCATTCAGAGTGGATGAGGGACGTCGCTCCGGCCGGGTTAGCCGGCGACGTGGGCGACGGTGGTGTCGACTTGAACGTCGGCCTGGATTGCCTCGGTGACGCCGGTGTCGATTTCCGAGCCGTCGGCGGCGAGCCATGCGAATGTGACCTGGCCGACGCCGCCTGGCACGTTCGTTTGGAAGAACCTGGCCTCTGGTGCCCCTGCGAAGGCAACGGTGTCGACGATCACTGGCGGGTTGCCGGCAGTGGTGATGCGGACCTGCATTGCTTCGGCGGGGGCTGCGCCCGCGACGACGAGTTCTCCGTCGACGTTCGGGTTCTGTCGAACGACGACAGGGGAGCTGCCGTCGATGTAGTCGACGCCGACCTGTAGCTTGCCGCCGATCCGCGTGTAGACCACGCCGTCGGCGTTGTTGTCGCTGGTGTCCCAGGGGCGGGCGAGTGGGGTGACTACGACGACGTACGGGATCGTGGCGGGTCCGCTGACCCGACGGACTCCCTCAGCGATCGTGGAGAGCTGATCGGCCATCTGGTCGGGAACGGCGACCCACACCAGCAGGCCGGGCTGTTCCTGCCACACCGCGTAGGTTCGATCGGCATAGTGGTATTGGATCCCGTCGTGACCACGCACGGCCAACGGTGCTGGCGCGATGGACCCGGTGGGGCCACTGCCCCAGATGTCGGCGTAGTCGCTGGGAGCGATGCCGGTGTAGGTGGTCCCGATCTCGATTCCGATCGTCCTCGGCGTGATGTCGCCCGGGACGGTGGAGGGCGCTGGAACGTTGGTCGGGTAGCTCACCGGTCCGACGCCTGCGATGCCTTCGATGCGCTGGCATGCGCTGCCGTCGGCGGTGAGTTCGACGCAGCGGATGATGCCGAACTGGTCGAGCATCTCCTGATCCACCACGGGGGTGCCGAGCGACTCGGGTCCTACGTAGAAGTCGGCAGCACCGCCAACGACCGGGAGTCGATCGACCGGGGTGCAGTCGGTGCCGAAGCAGGGGACTGATGACCCTGTCGGGGGTGCCAGAACGGTCGAAACGACCGCCGTCGCCGACCCCTGCTGGGACGGCAACGATGGGTTCGCACTGCCAGTTTCCGCGGCGGAAGAGCTTTCGGAGGCTGGACGACCTGTGGCCGCCCACACACCTGCGCCGCCCGCGACCAGCAGGGCCGCGGCGGCGACACCGACCAGTCGTGCCCGACCCGTGGTGCGAGTGGAGATCAGCGGCGTGACGGTCGCAAGGGTCCAGTCCTCATCGGGTTCGTCAGCTAACTCGATGTCTGCGAAGGAGCGCCCGTCAGCGAGGTGGGGGATGACGGCGTGACAGGCGGTACGGAGCCGCTGCTCGAGTCGATCGTCAGTGTCCTGGTCGATGGTCATTGGGGGATCTCCTTCTTCAAATGCTTCAGGGCACGATGCAATGTGGACTTCACGGTTCCGACTGGCCAACCGAGCGAGGCGGCGATGTCGGCTTCGGACCAGTCGAGCCAGAAGCGCAGCACCACCACGGCCCGCTCGCGTGCCGGCAACCGGGTGACCGCGCTCCAGGTCTCATCGATCTCCGGGTTCACTGCGACCGGGGCCAACGGGGCCACGTACCGGGCAACGGTCCGGCGGCGTCGGATCACGGAGATCGCTTGATTCACGACGGACCGGTGCAGGTAGCCGACCGGGTCGGACACATCGCTGGCGCGATGCTGCAGGCCGGCGAACGCGTCCTGCACGACCTCCTCGGCGACCGATCGGTCGAGTGTGATCGCCGTAGCGAGGTTCACCAACCTGCGCCGCTGCTCGATGAACAGCAGTTCGACATCCACCGAGTCGTGTGCCGGTGCCGAAGGGGTCGCCCGTCGCATGAGCAGCGGGTCCCCGAGCACGGTCACGTTCTCGTCGTCACGAATGTCCACATCTTGACCTGACGCCTGACCCTCCGGAAAGGTTCTCGTCTTTCACGAACACCCAGCCCGGCACCCGCCTCATCGTCCTAGCCGAGAGGGTTGCCCAGCGAGCACATTGAACCCGGGGTAGGAGACAATGCAGCAAAGCCCCGGGAACTGGGCCTTACGAGGAATAGGGGTTGCCGGTACCGAGCACGAGGTAGGTCGTGGCATGGGCTGGCGCGACGAGGCTGGGTGGCAAGAGTCCGGCGTCGAAGTCCGCGACGGGCAGGTTCAGCACTGCGGCAGCGTTTGCGGTCCCCGCGATGTCTGCCGACTTTGCGGGGTCGACGGGCATCACGAAGGAGCTATCGGTCGTGGAGGTTCCGGCAATGGCAAGCCCGCCGAGTTCTTGCGCGCACAGATCGGCTGCCCTCTGGCCCGCTCCCGCGTCGATGCAGATGACGGCACCGACAGGGATCAGTTCCGGTGAGTCGAGGACGGTCGTCGTGACGTCGATCAACGTCGATAGGGCTGTTGTGACGGGGTCCGATGCGTTGGGCGGCGGCGTTGCCGGAGGGGAGGCTGTTGGTGTCTGTGGGTCATGGCGCCCCTCCACTGTGACGAGCCCGACGACGAGGATCGTGGCTGCCGCTGCTGTGACGAGGTAGGGCGTCCACCTGCGCGCCTCGGGCGTGGTGAGGCTGGTGATGGGGACAGCGTCGGGGTCGAAGCCCTGGGGCGTCGAGGTCGGCGTGTGGGCGGCGAGTCGGTCGAGTCCGTTTCGCAGCATCGTCTCGAACTGGTCGTCGAGGTCCTCTTGGCTGTCGCGGGTGTTCATGTCAGTTCCTTTCGGAGAGCTCTCAGGGCGCGAGAGAGGCGAGATTTGACGGTTCCTGGCCTGCAGCCGAGAGATTCGGCGATCTCTGCTTCGGTGAGGCCGAGCCAGTAGCGGAGAACGACAACCGCACGTTGGTCATAGGGAAGGCGTCGGAGCGAGTCGTCGAGTTCGCGTTCCTGCTCGGTGAATGACTCCGGTCCGGCGCCGTGGCGGGCCATCCGGAGCTGGAGACGCTTCTGCGACGTGTGCCAGGACCGGCACACGTTCACTGTCGTGGTTCGCAGCAACGCGGCCGGGTTGTCGATCGGCCGGTCTGCGTTCTGGGCGTATCGGTACAGGCGGACGAAGGCGTCTTGCGCGAGGTCGTCTGCGACATCGGGTCGGTTGGTCAGCAGACGTGCGAGGCGTGCGGTCTGGGTGAAGTTGTCTCGGTAGAAGCGCTGGAACCGATCATCGACGTCATCACGTGGCTCGTCCATGAACCCTCGTCTCGTCTGGATCGGTTCGATCATGCCAGTCACATCAGTAGCGACCTCACCAACGACGACATGGTTCCACCGAAATCCGACGGTGAACGGAGATTCGGCGAGCGCTGTCACGCGCGCCGGTCCTCCCGGCGGCGTCTCACTGTTGAACGTTCGAGATCGACGACACCACCAACACATCTTCGGGTGACGAGCTCGGGCGCTCCCATGCCGACGAGTTGCTCCGTTTCGCAACCGTGCTGGTCGGTCCGACCGATGCACACGACATCGTCGTCGAGGCGGTCCTCAGGAGCACCGAATCGATGGACACAACTGGCGTCACCAACCAGCGGGCGTACCTGTTCCGCCCTGTCGCCAATCATCCACACGATCTGCGATGTGCACG
>CAUJET010000212.1 GCA_963169665.1 Actinomycetota bacterium
GCAGGTGGCGACCGAAATCAAGCCGGGTGCGACTCCCCGCGAGGCCACCGTCCTGCTCGACGCCGACCCGCGCTATCAGCTGCACGGCACCGCGGCCCTCCAGGCGTGGATGCAGGAGCGCGCCGATGAGGCCATCATGGCGCTCGCCGACACCCATTTTGACATCCCGGAACCGGTCCGCCGCATCGAGGGGTGCATCGCCCCGACGCAGACCGGCGGGATCTATTACACCGGCCCGAGCGACGATTTCACGCGGCCCGGGCAAATGTGGTGGTCGGTGCCCAAGGGGGTCACCGAGTTCACCACCTGGCGTGAGTTGACCACGGTGTATCACGAGGGGGTACCGGGCCATCACCTCCAGGTCGGCCAAACCGTCGCTCGCAAGGACACCCTCAACCGATGGCGGCGGCTCGCCGCGTGGACGTCGGGGCACGGCGAGGGGTGGGCGCTTTACAGCGAGCGGTTGATGACCGAGTTGGGCTTTATGGATGACCCCGGCAACCGGATGGGTTGGCTCGACGGCCAGTCGCTGCGGGCTGCCCGCGTTGTCCTCGATATCGGCGTCCACTGCGGTTTTGAGGCGCCCGCTGAGGTCGGTGGCGGTGCGTGGGACTACGCGAAGGCGTGGCAGTTCCTCACGTCGCACGCCAACGTCGAGGAGAAGGTGCTCCGTTTCGAGCTGGATCGGTATCTCGGCTGGCCGGGACAGGCCCCGTCGTACAAGATCGGCGAGCGGCTGTGGCTGTCACTGCGGTCCGAGGTGGCGTCCCGAGAGGGCGCCGACTTCGACCTCAAGACCTTCCACCGCACCGCCCTCGACCTCGGCGGCCTGGGCCTCGACACCCTCCGTGCGGCCGTGCTCGGCGACTTGGCGACCTAACAGGTCCCGTGGGGACGTCGGTCCCCACGGATCCCGTGGCGACGTCGGACCCCACGGATCCCGTGGGGACGTCGGTCAGAGGGTCCAGCAGTTGCTCCACTGGGGCAGACCGGCGAACCGGGCCTCGAGGAAGGCGTACTGCTGCGTCGTGTTGTTGAGCATGCCGCCGACGTGCGTCGGGGTGACGTTGGGCGAGAAGTAGACGTTAGCCCCCTTGCTACACCACGACTTCGCCATCGCCTTGCCGATGGCGAACGGGATCACGTCGTCAAGCATGGAGTGGGTGACGAGGACCGGCATCGCCGGCTTGATGGTCCCAACCCGCTGGTCGGCGACCATCGACTTGAACGGTTCCGCGCCCATCAACGTGACAAAGCTCGTGCCGTTCGCGGTGAGCGCGGACGACTTCGTGAACGCGTGCGAGAACAGGTCGGTGACACAGTCGCCCTCGACTTCGTTGAGGACCTGCTTGCCCTTGGTGTTGAGGTAGGGAGCGAGGTTGACGCCGTACGCCGCGCTCATCCCGGCGATCCCATAAAGCCCAAACTCGGCATACATGCTGCCGTCCAGGTTCTTGGCCACGGCACCAAGATCAGCGGGCACAGCTCCTGCGACAGCGCCCTTGACCTTGAGCTCCGGGGCGTAGGACGCGGCGAGCTCGGCGGCCGACGCGGAGGCGCCGCCGCCCTGGGAGTAGCCGACGAGCCCGACCGGGGTGGTGGCGGAGAGTCCCGAGCCCGGGAGGCGTTGCGCGGCGCGGACCATGTCGAGGACAGCCCTCCCCTGCGCGACGCGGTTCATGTAGGTGTGGACCCCGGCCGTACCAAGGCCCTGGTAGTCGGTCATCGCGACGGCATAGCCGCGGGCGAGGAGTCCGGCGATGAAGAGGCTCTCGTATTCGAAACCCTCGGACTGCATCCGCGACGGGGCGCACCGGTCGGCGAGGCCCTGCGTTCCGACGGCGTACCCGATGACGGGCCGGGCACCGAAGCCGATCCAGCGCGCCTTGGGAATGAGGACGGAACCGCTCACCGCGATCCTGGCGCCCGCCCGGTCGGTCGAGGTGTAAAGGACCCGCGTCGAGCTCAGCGCGAGGGAACTGAGCTTGCCCGGGTCGAGCGTGAAGGTCAAAGGCTCGCTGCGGATAATTGTGCCGTTGCCGGCCGGGAGGGTCGCCGGCGCCTCATAGAACGCCGGCCGGGGCGGTTCGACGGCCGCACTCGCGCCGAGCGCCGGAACGAGTACCGCACCGACACTGATGCCGGCAATCAACAAACGGGCGCGCATTGGGAGACCTTCCAGACATTTGGGCATTTGAACTTAAGGTAGCGCATTTCATCGCCGGAAATGGCGCTGCCGAAGAGGGCGACGGATGCGGGTTTAGCAGTTCTTGCCGGGGCCCGACGGGCAGGTGCCGCAACCCCCGGTGCTACATCGCCCCAAGACCGTCACCTCAAGGCGGCCAAGGCGAACCAGCTGGTCCATGGCCGCACGCACCACCCCGATGTCGAGTTGGGTGGCGGCACTGACCTCGGGGCTCGAGCTCGCCCCGTCGGCGATGGCATCGAGGACCGCGCGCATCGGCGCCACCGCGCTCACCAGATCAACCTGCCGATCTGAAACACGGCCACCGCCAACGTCCAGGCAACGACGAGTTGCATCCCGATCCCAAAGGCCGTCCAACGGAGCCCGACCTCCTTCCGCTGCGCTGCCAGGGTGGCTACGCACGGGGTGTAGGCGAGCAGGAAGATCATGAACGCGGCAACAGCAGGACCGGTATGCCCGTGTGAGGACGTCGCGAACGCGGCCCGTAAGCGCGGGGCCAAAGCGCTCGTTGGGTCGTCGTGATGTGCATCCGCGACGGCGAACGTCTGCGCCCACGACGAAATGACGGCTTCCTTCGCGACGAACCCGACAACGAGGGCGCTCGTCGTCTCCCATTGGGCGAACCCGGTCGGGACAAAGGCCGGGGTGATGGCCTGCGCCGCCAACCCATAGGCACTGTCCGCGACGGCAACCTCCCCGAACCTCGCCTCCCCGTCCACCGGCGTGGCCTGCAGCAGCCAGACAACGGCCACGGTGGCAACGATGATGCCGGAAGCGGTGTGGAGGAACCCTTTGAGCCGCAACCACATCACCGAGAGCAAGAGACGCGCCTTGGGGACTTGGTAGGGCGGTAGGTCGAGGACGAGCGGGTCGGCGCCCATCGTGCGCCAGAGGGTTTTGCGCAACGCGAACCCCACGACGAGAACGAGGAGGATCGAGGTGACGTACATCGCGAAGGCGACGGTGCCGGCATACCCAGGGAAGAAGACCGAGGCAAGCATGACGTAGACGGTCAGCCGCGCGGTGCACGAGGTGAAGGGGACCAGGAGCGCGGTGAGTACCCGTTGACGCGCCTGGCCGAGGATGCGGGTCGCGGTGATGGCGGGAACGTTGCAGCCGAAGCCGACAACGAGCGGCAAGAACGCCCGCCCCGGCAAGCCGAGGCGACGCATCGTGCGGTCGGTGACCACGGCCGCCCGGGCCATGTAGCCGGAATCTTCCAGCAGCGCCAGGAGGAGGAACATCAGGGCCATCAGCGGGACGAAGGTCAGCAGCATCCCGACGCCGGCGATGAGGCCGTTGGTGATGAAGTCGCCGATGGGGCTCTCGCCCAGGGAAATCGCCCCAAGGACCGCGCGCGCGCCCGATGTGAGTGGTCCAGACACGAGCCGGTCCAGGGCATCTTGCAGGGGCGCCGCAACCGTCGTCGTTATCTGAAAGACCAGCCACATCGCCACGAGGAAGATCAGTGGTCCAATGACGGGGGCGCAGACCCAGCGATCGAGCCGATCGGAGCCGCGGACCCGCTGCTGCCCACCGTGATCGGCACTCGCGAGGGCTGCGGCGGCGATCCAGGCGAACCGTTCGTCGGCGGCGGCCAAGCGGGCATCCTCGTCACGAGGGGGTACCGGGCCATCACCTCCAGGTCGGCCAAACCGTCGCTCGCAAGGACA
>CAUJET010000213.1 GCA_963169665.1 Actinomycetota bacterium
GGCAAGCTCCATGTCCGCTTCGGCAAGGGAAGCCGAGGTCGCGGACCCAAGACCCGTCTGGTGCCGTGCATCGACGACGTCGATGTCTTGTTGGAGTGGTGGATGGTCGACGTGCGCCACCAGTTCGGTGACGACTGGAACGACCCGGCCGCTCCGTTGTTGCCGAGCGAACGACGCGACGACATGACCGGGCACTGCCAGCGGGTCGGGACCGAGGCGTTGCGGACCGGGCTCGCCGACGCGGTCGACCGATGGCTGCCGGCCTGGACCGGCAAGCTCACCCCTCACGCGTTGCGGCACTTCTGCGCGTCGTCGCTCTACACCCGAGGAGTCGACTTGAAAGCGATCCAGGATCTGCTCGGTCACGAGTGGTTGTCGACCACGACCGGCTACATCCACGTCCCCGCCGAACACATCGAACGAGCTTGGCGTCACGCCAACGAACGAGCCGCTGCCCGCTTGGGCGTCATGGAGGGATGAACCGATGCGCTGGAACCTGCGCCTCGCCGCGGCCGAACGCGGCATCTGGAAATCGACCGATCTGCGCCGCCGTCTCGCCGACGCTGGCCTCGAGATCAGCGCCGGGAAGATGTCCGGGCTGTGGGCCGGGACACCGACCACGATCCGGCTCGAGGACCTCGACGTGATCTGCGCAGTGCTCGACTGCAGCCCGTCAGAGCTGTTGATCTGCGAGCCCGACAAGATCGCCACGCGCCGGCCAGCGAAGACCAAGGCCGTTGGCGCGCCGACGTCGTTGACACCGCGACTCGGCCGCAACCGCACCAAACCACCCGCGTGACCCAGCCGGCGTTGTGTGATCACTGCGGTCTCCGGCCGGTCGGCTACCTCGGCCGAGACGGCTGCTGGGACTGTCTGCCGAGACAACGCACCCAACGCCAGATCTGCACGCACTGCACGGTCAACCCCGTCGCCTACTTCGGTCGCGACAGCTGCTACAACTGCGTCCCCCGCCAACGCCGAGCAGCGCTGATCTGCAAACGCTGCGGGTCGAGCGACCACTACGCGAGCGGGCTGTGTCACCGCTGCCACCGCAACGCCGCACTCATCGACAGCTGCCACGACTGCCACGCGTGGGGCACACTGCGTCGCAACAAGTGGCTCTGCGAAGCCTGCCGCGGATGGCGCCGCCGCTACACCAACACCGGCTGCAGCTCGTGCGGCCGAACCATCGTCGTCAACGAACGCGGCTGCTGCCGACTCTGCACCCGGCAAGCAACCATCCTCAACCGCCCCCACCCCACTCACCGCACACTCGACGTCGCAGCCAGCAACCGGCTGGCACAACAACTGTTCTTCGCCGACCTGATCCTCAAGAAACGCCGACCGCTCACCAGCCCCGACGAAGCCGTCACCGTCCGCAACGCCTGGCCAAGGCGCTACCCGATCGATGCCGTCCCGCTCGCGTTGTTCGACTCGCCTAGACAGCTCGACCACGACATCGTTGGCCGTCTCGGCCCGCCACCGATCCCCGCCCTCGCCGACGCACTCCGCCACACCGTCAACGATCACGGAGACCGGCACGGCTGGAGCGAAGATCAACGCGACAAGACCTGGCGTGGGATCCGCACCCTGCTCGCTCTGCAAGACGCGCCCGGCACCCGCATCGCATGGAGCGACACCCAACTCCTGATCCCACTCGCCATCAGCTCCGCCCAGTCCGTCATCGAGGTCCTCACCACCGCCGGCATGTTCCGCGACGACCAACCACCCCCGCTGCACACCTGGTTCACCGCCCGCACCAACGACCTGCCCGACCCAATCCGCCACGAACTCACCGTCTGGTTCGCAGTGCTCCGCGACGGCTCGACCAGCCCTCCACGCCGCAAACCACGCCACCTTCACACCGTCCGCGCACACGTCACCAACGTCTTGCCGACCATCCACGCCTGGGCCGCCGCCGGCCACCAATCGCTGCGCGAGATCACCCGCCACGACATCACCGCCGCGCTCAACACCCACGACCATCAACGCCCGGCGGTCGCCTCCCTGCGAAGCCTGTTCAGCTACCTCAAAGCCAGCAAACAGGTCTTCAGCAACCCCACCACCCGACTCCGAGCGATCCCCAACACGACCACCCCGACACCCGCCGAGCTCGACCCGATCCGCGCAGCGCTGCACAGCACCGATCCCGCCCGAGCCGCGCTCACCGCGCTGATCGCCTTCCACGCCCTGCGACCCACCGACATCTGCAACCTGCCACTCATCGATCTCGACGGCCACCACCTCCACGTCGGCGACCACCACCACGTCCTCGCCGACGCGGTCCGCTCCCGCCTCACCACCTGGCTCACCGAACGCAGCCACCGCTGGCCCAACAGCATCAACCCGCACCTGTTCATCCACGAACGCACCGCCGGACGCACCCGACCCGCCACCACCGACTGGATCGCCCTCAAGATCGGCACACCACCCAGCACCATCCGCCAAGACCGCATCCTCGACGAAGCCTTCGCCACCGGCGACCCACGCCACCTCTGCGACCTCTTCGGCATCAGCATCCCCACCGCCGAGCGCTACATCGCCGCCACCCGACCCACCGACAACCACTTCACGCACCCCCGATCCACCGGTTCCTGAACCCAAGCAGGCAAACTCCACCCACCGGCCCCACCACCTTCGGTTCGTCAACGAAACAGCTTCAGAATTCATGAACTCATGGCCTTTGCCTCACGGACCTGACAGCGCTGCAAGCGCCGGATAGCCGATGAGCACGAGGAAGCCGGCGAACATCAGCGCCACCGGAAGGACCATCGTCTCCGAACGCGCTTGCGCCTCAGACTCGATGTCGGCGAGGTCGCGCATGCGCATCGCCGCTGCTTTCGCGGCCAGCGAGTCCCGCACCTGCGCGCCTCCACCAGCGAGTGTCATCGAGGCTTCAAGCTCTTCGAGTTCGCTGACCCCGATCCGCGAGCCGAGTTGACCGAGACCGAACCACGGTGGATCGCGGCGAGCATGGGCCGCCGACAGTGCCGACCGGAGGTGACGGAACGCCGAGCCTCGACCGAGGGCAGCAGCGTCGAACATCGACGTCTCCACGCCAGCGCCGCCCGACATGAGGATCGTGACGAGTTCAAGGTACGCCGCCAGCGAATGTCGGAACTCGCGGCGGGCCTTGTCAGCGTCAGACCGGAGGTCGACGCGGGCATAGAACCAGCCGACCACGAGGCCCGCCGCGCTGGCCGCCAGCAGCAGCGGAGCCGGGAAGAACATCTCGATGCCCCAGGTGGAGATCGCGAACAGCCCCAGGCCCGGCAACGATGCGAGCAGCGCCCACACGAACCGCTGTTGCACGAACCAGTCCTCCGTCCGGTCGCACACAGCCAGGTCCGCCGACCGCTCCGCATTCGGAGCGGCCGAGAGGCGAGCGAGCAGCCGGTCGGTCACTGACGACGAGGCTGTCTCAGGGGTGCGCGGCCGGCGCAGGTCGTCGGCGATCGTCGCCAGTGGAGCGGTCACCCCGAGAGCGCCGCGCACCACCAACGTCAATCCGACGACTGCAGTCGC
>CAUJET010000214.1 GCA_963169665.1 Actinomycetota bacterium
GGGTGGTGCGCGGGGGGGCCCTGCCGCGGGGGCCCATCCGCTCGCTCCATCTCTGGGATCCGTGCCCGGCCGCGGCACTGGCCGCGTGTCGTCATGGGGACCCGGACGCCACGCGGCCAGCGCGGCGCGAGTCAGTGACAGGACAGCGTCAGCTGCCGGTCCACTCGGGCGCCCGCTTCTCGGCGAACGCCCGCGGGCCTTCCTTCGCGTCGTTCGACGTGAAGACCTTGCCCTGGAGGGGACCCTGGATCTTCCAGAACTCCTCCTCGGTGATGCCCTGGGTGGCCTTGATCAGCTGCTTGGAGGCAGCCACGGCCAGCGGGGCGTTCTTGGCGATGCGCTCGGCGAGCGTCATCGCCACGTTCACGGCGTCGCCCTTCTCCGCGAGTCGGCAGATCAGGCCGTACTCGAAGCCCTCCTCAGCGGTGATCGGGTCGGCGGTGATCGCCATCTCCATCGCCTTGCCGTAGCCGACTCGGCTCGGCAGACGCAGCAGGCCACCGCCGGCCGCGAACAGGCCGACGTTGACCTCGGGGATGCCGAGCTTGGCGCCCTTGGCGGCGACCAGCAGGTCGCAGCTGAGGGCGAGCTCGAGGCCGCCGGCGAGGGCGAAGCCCTCGATGGCGCCGATCAGGGGCTTCTCGGCCCCGTTCTGGATGAACTGCATCATCGGGCCGATGTCCTCGCCGCGCGAGAACGCCTTGAGGTCCATGCCGCTGCAGAAGCCGCGGCCGTTGCCGGTGAGCACGCCGGCCGTGAGGCCGGGATCGCTGTTGAGCTGCTGCACGGCATCCCAGAGGCCGTGCGACAGCGCGCCGTTGATCGAGTTCATCTGGTCGGGCCGGTTCAGCGTGATCAGCAGCACTCGACCGCGCTGCTCGGTGAGGACGGCGGGCTGTTCGGTGGTGGTGTCGGTCATGGGTTCCTCTCGTTCCTCAGTCCCGGTCACTTCGGGGGCATGCGGATGCCGCCGTCGACACGGATGACTTCGGCATTCATGTACGGGTTGGTGATCAGGTCGACGACCATGAAAGCGAGCTCCTCGGCCGAGCCGAGACGCTTCGGGAACAGCACCGACTGGCCGAGGTGCGCCTTGAAGGCGTCGCTCTGCTCGCCCGAGCCGTAGATCGGGGTGTCGATGAGGCCCGGGGCGATGGTGTTCACCCGGATGCCGACGGCCGACAGGTCGCGCGCGATCGGCAGGGTCATGCCGACGATGCCACCCTTGCTGGCGGAGTAGGCGGCCTGGCCGATCTGGCCGTCGAACGCAGCCACGGAGGCCATGTTGACGATCGCGCCGCGCTGGCCGTCTGCATCGAGCGGCTCGGTCTTGGCCATGGCAGCCGCCGCGAGGCGGAGCATGTTGAACGAGCCGAGCAGGTTGATGCGGATGACGAAGTCGAACGCCGACTGCTCCATCGGGTCGTTGTTGCGGTCGATCGTGCGACCCGGGCGACCGAGGCCGGCCGAGTTGACGAGGGCGCGCAGCGGACCCATCTCCGACGCGGCGGCGACGGCGGCCTTGCCGTCTTCCTCGCTGGAGACGTCGCACTTCACGAACAGGCCGCCGATCTCGTTGGCGACGGCGGTGCCCTTGTCCTCCTGGAGGTCGGCGATCACGACGCGCGAGCCGAGTGCGGCCAGCTGGCGGGCGGCGGCTTCGCCGATGCCCGAGGCGCCACCGGTGACGATGGCGGAGGATCCGGTGAGGTTCAGACGGGGCATGGTGATCAGGCCCCGATCCGCTCGATGATGGTGGCGTTGGCCATGCCGCCGCCTTCGCACATCACCTGCAGGCCGTAGCGGCCGCCGGTGCGCTCGAGCTCGTTGAGCAGGGTGGCCATGAGCTTGGTGCCCGAGCAGCCGAGCGGGTGACCGAGGGCGATCGCGCCGCCGTTCACGTTCACCTTCGACATGTCGGCGTCGAACTCCTTCTGCCACGCGAGCACGACCGAGGCGAAGGCCTCGTTGATCTCGACGAGGTCGATGTCGGCCATGGTGAGGCCGCTCTTCTCGAGGATCTTGCGGGTCGCGGGGATCGGGCCCTTCAGCATGGTGACCGGGTCGGTGCCGGCCACGGCGAAGCTGTGGAAGCGGGCGCGGGGCTTCAGACCGAGCTCGGCGGCCTTGGTGGCGCTCATGATGAGCACGGCCGAGGCGCCGTCGGAGATCTGCGACGAGTTGCCGGCGGTGATCTTGCCGTCGGGCTTGAACGCGGGCTTGAGGTTGGCGAGGGTCTCGACGGTGGTGCCCTCACGGATGCCCTCGTCCTTGGTGAGCATCTCGGTGACGCCGTCGACGACGTAGGGGACCGGGACGATCTCACGCTCGAAGCGGCCTTCGGCGGTGGCCTGGGCGGCGCGCTGCTGGCTGAGCGCACCGAACGCGTCGAGGTCTTCGCGGCTGAGGCCGTACTCGTCGGCGATCATGTCGGCGCCGATGCCCTGCGGCGGCAGGCCGCTCTCTGCGTAGCGGTCGAGCTGCTCCTTCGGGAACGGGAAGCCCATGTCCTTCACGACCGAGGCGCCCATCGGGGTACGGGTCATGATCTCGACGCCGGCGGCGATGACGACGTCGTACGCGCCGGCCATCACGCCCTGGGCGCCGAAGTGCATCGACTGCTGGCTCGAACCGCACTGGCGGTCGACGGTGGTGGCGGGCACGCTCTCGGGCCAGCCGGCCGCGAGCACGGCGTTGCGGCCGATGTTGAGCGACTGCTCGCCGACCTGCATGACGCAGCCCATGATCACGTCGTCGACGATCTCGGGGTTCAGGCCGTTGCGCTCCTCGATGGCCTTGAGCACGTGTGCGGCCAGGGCGGCCGGGTGCCAGTCCTTGAGCTTGCCGTTGCGCTTGCCGCCCGCGGTGCGGACGGCGTCGATGATGACTGCATCTTCCATTGGGTTGTCTGTCTCCTGTGTCGAGATCTCTGAAATGAGGTCGGTTGATCCGTACTGGTGGGTGGGGTGGGTGGTGGTCGGGTCAGGTGCCCGGCTGCATGGCGCGCCGCAGGTTGGCCTGGAGTTGCTGGGTGACGGCTGCGAGTGCGTGGCGCTCCTCGCGGGAGATACCGGTGCGCAGCTCGGTGCGCAGGGTCTCGTCGATCGAGGTGATCCGCTCGATCAGTTCGCGGCCGGCGCCGGTGAGGTGGATCTGCCACACGCGCCGGTCGTCGGAGTCGGGCTGTCGCTCGAGCAGGCCGCGCTCCTGCAGCCGGTCGAGGGTGGAGCCGGTGGCGGCACGGCCCTGGCCGAGGTGGTCGGCGATCTTGGTCTGGGTGATCGGGCCGAACTCGTCCACGTACATGAGGATGCTGGCCTGGGTGAGGTTGAGGTCGAGCGTGGCGAAGCGCACGTCGTAGGCCTCGCGGATGAGCCGCGCGGTGGCCATCAACGTCGTCTCGACGCGCTGCCACGGCGGCGCATCGAGTTCGTGCGTGCCCCCCTCGGCCCGTCCAGACTGCATGGCGCCATACAATATGGCGCAGACAGGTCGCTCGGCGAATCGGGTCGGTGCCGGTCAGGGCCGGCCATGGCGGGTCAGCGCCGGTCGTCGACGGCGATCTGGTCGCGGCCGCCCTGCTTGGCCTGGTACATCAGCAGGTCGGCGCGGCGCAGGAACTCGTCGACGGTCTCGTCCATCGTCGCCCAGGCGAGTCCGATCGAGGCGGTCACGGTCACGACGTCACCTTCGGGCATCTGCCGCGGGAACTGCAGCTGGCGCATGAGCCGGTCGGCGATCGAGCGCATCTCCATGTCGCCGACGTCGGAGATGATGATCGCGAACTCGTCGCCACCCAAGCGGGCGACCGTGTCGTTCGAGCGGGTCGCCGCAGTGAGGGTCTCCGCGACCTCGATCAGCACGGCGTCGCCGGCGTCGTGGCCGAGGCGGTCGTTGATGGTCTTGAACCGGTCGAGGTCGATGAACAGCAGCGCCGTGCGGGCGTCGCGCTCGCGTCGAGACGTGCAGGCCCGCTCGAGCCGTTCGACGAAGCTGCGCCGGTTGGGCAGGCCGGTCAGCGGATCGGTGAACGCGAACAGCTCGATCTGCTCACGCGACTTGCGTTCGGCGGTGATGTCGCTCACCTGCGACAGGCCGTACTGCGGGTTGCCGTCGGCGTCGCGCACGATCGAGCGCGTCATCGACACCCAGATCTCGCGTCCGTCGGCGCGCAGCATCCGCAGCTCCATGTGGTGCGACTCGATCTCGCCGCTCAGCAACCGTTGGCGCGCCTCGAACACCTCGTCGAGGTGGTCGGGGTGGGTGTGATCGAGCAGGTTGATGCCCAGTGCCTGATCGGCCGGGACGCCGAGCATCGCGGCGTACGCGGCGTTGCACTTCAACAGCTCGACCTGGTTGGCGGTGCCGATGCCGGTGAGCGCCATGCCCGTCGGCGCATCGTCGAACGCCGTGCGGAACAGCTCGCTGGCCTCGAACTGCGCTCGTTCCAGCGCGAGCCGCTCGGTGATGTCGAACACGGTGCCGAGGAACAGTTCGGTGCGGCCGCTGTCGCCGCGGACCGGCACGGCGTTGATGTCGGCCCACACGACATCGCCCGCCGGCGTGACGAACCGGAACTGGCCGACGAAGGGCTGGTCGGTCTTGATCGCGATCGCCCACTGCGATCCGACGGCACCGGCGTCGTCGGGGTGCAGCACCTTGCCCCACCCGAAGCCGAGCGCGTCGGCCGAGTCGGAGATGCGGGTGATCGAGCAGAACGCCGGGTTCACGTAGGTGCAGGCGCCCCACTGGTTGGTCTCGAAGATGCCGATCGGCGCCGAGTCGACGAGGGTGCGCATCCGGCGCTCGGAGTCGGCGAGGGCTCGCTCGGTGATCTTCGCGGCCGTGATGTCGCGGGCGATGCCGGAGAAGTACTTCGGATAGCCGTCGTCGCCGAAGTGGGCCATGGTCGAGAACGACAGGGGGAAGGTGATGCCGTCGGTGTACTGGCCCTCGATCTCGCCGACCCACGCGCCACTCGACCACAGCTGTGGGATCGCCTCGTCGAAGAAGCGGGTCGTGCTCTCCTGGCTGAACAGCGAGAACAGGCTGATCGGACGTTCGGCGAGCTCCTCCAACGTCGACACGCCGATGAGGGCGCGGGTGGTCGCGTTGGCCCACAGGATCACGCCGTTGGCATCGGTCGTCGACACGTAGTCGGGGCTGGCCTCCAGGATCTGACCGAGCTGGTCGAGCCGCTCCTCGGTCGACCGGCGCTCGGTGATGTCGTCGATGATGCACAGGTGCTCGGGGGACCCGTCGGCGCCTGGCCCCAGCGGGGCGATCGACATCTCGATCCACACGGTCGAGCCGTCGGGGCGGACGTAGCGCTTGGGCAGCCGGTACGGCGGGGCCTCGTCATCGCCAGCCTGCGCGAGTTGCAGATCGGCCTCGACGTCGTCCGGATGGGTGAGGTCGACCCAGTCCATGCCGATGAGTTCGTCCACGGTGCGCCCGCAGATCTCTGCGAACCGCTGGTTCACCTCGAGGATCCGTCGGTCGGCGGTCCGGGTGACCGACACGCCGAGCGGCGCCCGGTCGAACAGTTCGAGGAAGCGGCGGTGCGAGCGCGCGAGGTCGTCGGCACCCGGCGCCCCGTCGAATTCGACCTCACTCATGCCCTCCTGACCGTCCGGGACGCGGGCCGTCGTGCACCCAGGGGCCGTGAGCGGCCACAATGGCGCCGTGCCCAGCCGACGACGACCTGCTGCTCCCGCGTCCCGCGGTCGGACCCCGTCGGGGCTGCGTCGCTCTGCGCCGGGCATCGCGCTCGGCGCCGTCGTGGCGGTGTCGGGGATCGCCGCCGTGCTGCTCCACCGCAACGGGCACACCCAGGGTGACGACTTCGCCCTCTACCTGCGCCAAGCGCGCAGCATCTTCGACGGCGACATCGGCGACGTGGTGGCCGACAACCGGTTCACCGTCACCAACTCGGCGAGCGGGTTCAGCCCGTTCGTGTACCCGTGGGGCTGGCCGCTGCTGCTGTCGCCGTTCGTCAAGTTCTTCGGATACGACTACGCCAAGCTCAAGCTGCTCGAGGTCGTCGCGTTCTGCGTGTGGATGGTGCTCGTGCACGGGGTGGTGCGGCGCCGGCTCACGAGGGGCGTGGCACTCGCGATCACCGCGGTCGTGGCGACAGCGCCCGCCCTGCTCGCCCACACCGACCAGTTGCTGTCGGAGTACCCGCACGCCGCGGCGGTGGGCGTGTTCATCTGGTGGATGGACCGCATGCGGTCGCAGGGGCGGCTCGTCGACGCCCCGCTGCGCCACCTGTGGATCCTCGGGGCGCTCGTCACCGTCACGTTCAGCTTCCGCCGCGAGACCATCGTGTTCGTCGGGGTCATCGGCGCGGTCCAGTTGGCCGAACTCGTGCGCGACGCCTGGGGCGGACGGTCGTGGAACGCACTGCTCGACCGGCTGCCGTGGCGGCAGCTGATCACCCCGTACGTGTCGGTCGTGCTCACGGTGGCCGGGTTCCAGATCCTGCTGCCGTCGATGCTGTTCCCCGACAACGGCAACAGCAGTGCGTTCGTCGACGACCGGATCGGCGACTACACCGGCTGGCTCAGCCGACACCTCGGGCTCGGCTGGCACCCCACCGTGGGCGTCGTCGTGTTGCTGCTGATGCTGATCGGGATGGTGATCGCGGTGCGCACGCGGCCGGGTCTCGACGGCCACCTGGCGCTCGTCACCCTGGCCACCATGTTCGCCTCGAGCACCCATTTCCGGATGGTCGATCGCTACTACTTCCAGGTGCTGCCGTGGGTCCTCTACTTCGCCACCGTGGCGGTCGGCACCGGGGTGCACGTGCTGATCGCGCTCGTCGTGTCCGGCCGGCGCGACCGACCCGACGGGCGCGACCGGCGGGCCGAACGACGGATCGGGGTCGCCTGGACGGCGTGCACGGTGTTGCCGCTCGTGTTCGTCGTCGTGGTGCACGCCGCCGTGCTGCCGGGCGACATCCGCGACGCTCGCCGCTTCGACGACGCCGGCCGGGTGCAGGTCGGTCCCACCCATCCCGACTTCGTACCGATCTACGAGGCGGTGAAGAAGTACACGCGTCCCACCGATGTGGTCGCGTACTTCCGTGCCCGAACGATGACGCTGCTCACCGACCGGTCGACGGTGCAGACGTCGCGGATCGAGCGGATCATCTCCACGTCGGACTTCTTCGCCCAACGCCGCAACTCCGACTACGTGCAGCCGAAGTTCACGGTGACCGAGGGCGAGCGGATGGGACTCGAGGTCGTGTGGTCCGACGACATGTGGGTGCTGTGGCGGGTGCCGTCGGAGGTCCGCGAGGCGCAGAACGCCACGATGGCGGCGGCTGCGCGTGGCGAGTTGCCCTCCACCGACGCCGTCGACACCAGCGGTGCCGACAGCTCGGTCGTGAGCGGTGGATAGCTTGGGCGCCGTGACCGGCCCCGACCAGCAGTCCTCTCCGCCTCCCGCCGACCCCGCAGCCTCGACCGCGGGTGCGTTCGATCCGTCGAGCGAAGCAGGACTCGCCCGGCTCGCCAGCGGGGCTGACAGCAGCTGCGACGTGAGTGTGGTGCTGCCCGTCTACAACGAGCGCGGCCATCTGCGCGCCGAGATCGACCGCGTCCGCGCCGCGCTCGACGCGTCGACGTACACCTACGAGATCATCGTCATCGACGACGGCTCCGACGACGGATCCGAGGTCGACCTGCCGCTGATCGAAGGCATCCGCCTCATCCGGCACAGCCACAACCGCGGATCGGGTGCGGCCCGCCGCACGGGCACGACCGCCGCGCGCGGGCGGGTGGTGGTGTGGACCGACGTCGACATGACCTACCCGAACGACCGCATCCCCGAACTCGTCGACGCGATGCAGGGCTACGACCACGTCGTCGGCGCCCGCCGCACGGAGGAGGGCACGCTGCGCATGTTCCGCGTGCCGGCGAAGTGGTTCATCCGCAAGCTCGCCTGCTACCTGTCGGGCACCGACATCCCCGACCTCAACTCGGGCCTGCGCGCGTTCCGGCGCGACGTGGCGATGCAGTACGTGCACCACCTGCCGAAGGGATTCAGCTGCGTCACGACGCTCACGATGTCGTTCCTGTCGAACGGCTACACGGTGCGCTACGTGCCGATCGACTACTTCCCGCGTGCCGGTCGGTCGAAGTTCCACTGGTGGAAGGACACCCGCCGCTACCTCCTGCAGGTCGTGCGCATGTCGCTGTCGTACGAGCCGCTCAAGATCTTCCTGCCGTTCGGCGTCGGGCTGTTCGGCCTCGGCCTCGTCAAGCTCGGTTACGACTGGGTCGACAAGGACTTCCGTCTCGCGGCGAACACGCTGCTGATCCTGCTCGGGTCGCTGCAGGCGATCACCGTCGGCCTGCTCGCCGACCTCGTCGTGCGCTCCACCAAGCCGGCGTCGCAGGTGCCGCCCGCGTGAGCGCCGACGAGGCACGCACGGGAGCTACCGGGGCGACGGGCGCCACCCCCACGGGCAACACCTACGACAAGTACGGCAGCACCAATCCGATCGAGCAGAAGATGATGGCCGGTTTCATGGCCTCGCTCGACGGCATGCTCGACGGTCTCGCCCCGCAGCGCATCCTGGAGATCGGTGTCGGTGAGGGCCATGTGATGACTCGGGTGCGCGAGCGGTTTCCCGCCGCCACCCTCGTCGGCCTCGACCTGCCCGATGCCGAGCTCGCGGGGCACTGGCGCAGCGAGGGCCTGCCATGCATGTTCGGCGACGCCACCCGGCTGCCCTTCGCCGACGCCACGTTCGATCTGGTGATGGCGATCGAGGTGCTCGAGCACGTGCCGGGTCCCGATGCCGCGCTGCGCGAGCTGAGCCGTGTGTGCGCGGCCGGCGGCGCGCTCGTGGCGTCGGTGCCGTTCGAACCCATCTGGCGCGCCGGCAACATGGCTCGCCGCCGGTACCTGCGCGACTGGGGCAACACGCCGGGCCACGTGAACCACTGGACCCGCTGGGGCTTCGCACGGTTCGTCAGCAGCCGGTTCACCGTGAACGACGTCGCGAGTCCGTTGCCGTGGACGATGGTCCGCGCGACCCGCTGAATCCGGCCGTGTCGTCGGTGCCGCCCTCGTCGCAGCCTGCGCACTGGTCGCAGCCGTTGCGCTCGTCGGTGTTGTCGGTCGACGCTGCGACCGACCCGCATGCCCAGCACGAGCGGTTCGAGCGTGCCGAGATCGCGGCCGACGTCGCCGACCTCCCGCCCGAGCGTCGGCGTGCGGTGTTCCACTACGCGGTGCAGCACCTGCTCCCGGGCGCGCTGTTGATGCACGCCGACGCCCCCGGGCTCGACGAGCTCGCCCAGGACTTCGACCTGGAGCCGGTCGACGCTCGCGTGTGGCGGCGCACGACGCGCACGACGATCCACGATCTCGTCCACGAGGCGAGGGCGTCGATCCGCCGAGTCGGACCGACCGAGCTCGCCGAGCGGCTGGTGGACGCCGGCCCGGCCGGGGCGCGGCGACCGCTCGTGATCGACACCCGCACGGCCACCGACCGGGTGCGCTTCGGCGTGATCGCCGGGTCGATCCACGCGCCCCGGACGGTGCTGGAGTGGCATCTCGACCCGGCGAACGGGTACCGGCATGCGGCGAAGCCCGGCTTCGACGACCCGATCGTGGTGGTGTGCAACGGCGGATACAGCTCGTCGCTCGCGGCCGCCAACCTGGCTCGGCTGGGCTTCACCGACGTGGCCGACCTCGTGGGCGGCGTGCACGCCTGGCGGGCCGCCGGGCTGCCGGTGGTCGCGCCCGACCACAGCCATCTCGACCTCTGATCCGGCAGCCGCCGGTGGGGGAGCGGGGCGGCTCAGGGGAGCGTGGTCAGCGCCGTCGCGAGCACCTCGCGCACGGTCGCGACGTTGCGGCGCATCACGGCGAAGACCTCGTCGAGCGTGACCGGCGCATGGCCGTCGACGCCTGCGTCGTAGTCGGTCACCAGCGCCACCGTGGCGTAGGCGATGCCCGCCTCCGCGGCCAGCACCGACTCGGGGTAGCCGGTCATGTTCACGACGTGCCAGCCCATCTGGCGGAACCAGCGGCTCTCGGCACGCGTCGAGAAGCGGGGGCCGTTGATCACGACCATCGTGCCGCCGTCGTGCACCGTCACGCCCACCGTGCGGGCGGCGGTGACGAGTGCGGCGCGGAGGGCGACGTCGTAGGGGTCGGCGAAGCTCTGGTGGTGCACCTCGCCGCCGGCGCCCGGCGTGCCCTCGGGCGCGCCGACGTCGTGGAACGTGTCGGGTCGGCCCCACGTGCGGTCGACGAGCTGGTCGACGACCACGAAGTCACCGGGGTGCAGATCGGGTTGCAGCGAGCCGACCGAGCAGGGCGCCAGGATGCCGCGCACGCCCAGCGACGCGAGCGCCCACACGTTCGCCCGGAACGGCACCCGGTGGGCGGCGAAGTCGTGATGCGCGCTGTGCCGCGGGAGGAACGCGACGCGGTGGCCGGCGAGCGCACCGATCGCGATCGCGCCCGACGGCGGGCCGAACGGGGTGTCGATCCGGTGCTCCTCGGCGTCGGCGAGCAGCTCGTAGAAGCCGGAGCCGCCGATGATCGCGTAGTCGGCGAGCGGCTCGGCCGGAGCGGGAGGGAGGTGACCCGTGTTCATCGAGCTCCTGGATGTCATGTGCGCTGGTGCGGATGGGGCCGAGCGACCGTGAAGCCGTACGTGGCACCGATCGCGTCCTGCTGCTCGGGCGGGATCACGTGCACACGGCCGACGGATCGGGCGACGAAGGACACCTGGGCCACCCACTCCACCTGTTGGGCGACGGTGTAGGCGGCCTCGAGCGAGGTGCCGATCGTGAGCGGGCCGTGGTTCGCGAGCAGGCACGCCCGCGAACCGGGCTGCCGCTGCAGGGCGGCGACGGCGGCCGCGGCCAGGTCGGTGCTGCCCGGCGGGGCGTACGGATCGGTGACGATGATGCGCTCGCCCGCGGGCCCGATGTTCTCGTTGCACACGAAGTCGAGGTCGAGTCGGGCGACCGACCAGCCGGCCGCGTACGGCGAATGGGTGTGCACGACCGCGTTGACGTCGGGGAAGGCACGCATGACGGCCAGGTGGAGCGCGAGCTCACTGGTGGCCGGCAGTCCGTTGCGCACCTCGCCGGTCTCGAGATCGACGAGCGGGTGGTCGTTGGGGGAGAGGTGCCGGTACAGCCTCCCGCCGGCCGACACGACGAGCGAACCGTCGCCGAGGCGGACGCTGATGTTGCCCGCCGACCCGACGACGAGTCGGTCGCTCACCATCTGCAGGAGCGTCTCGTGGAGATCGCGTCGGGCAGCGGCGAGTTCCATCCCGGCCGACTGTACTGTCGGCCGGGATGAACCCGACGACCTCCGGATCCATCCCGCCGATCGCGACGCCGCGCACGATCGACTGGGCCGGCGACCACCTGGTGGCCATCGATCAGACGCTGCTGCCCGACGAGCTGGTGCTGGTGCCGCTGCGCACGATCGACGAGGTGATCGACGCGCTCCGACGACTCGTGGTGCGCGGCGCGCCCGCGATCGGTGTCACCGGCGGGTTGGGTGTGGCGCTCGCCGCGGTCATCGCCCGTCGCGACGGCCACGACGCGGCGTGGGTGCGAGCCGAGGTCGCGAAGCTGCGCGCTGCCCGGCCCACTGCGGTCAACCTGGCGTGGGGCGTCGATCGTGTGCTCGCCCGGCTCGACGACGGCCTCGACGCAGTGGTCTCGCTCGCCGTGGCGATGCTCGACGAGGACGTCGCCACGAACCGGGCCCTCGCTGTCCGGGGCGCCGAGCACGTGCGGTCGCTCGTGCCCGACCCGCACCGGGTGCGGGTGCTCACCCACTGCAACGCGGGTGGACTGGCATGCGTGGAGTGGGGGACCGCGCTCGGCATCGTCCGCGCCCTCCACGAGGCCGGCGATCTGCAAGAGGTGTTCGCCGACGAGACCCGTCCGCTGCTGCAGGGCGCCCGGCTCACAGCGTGGGAGCTGAGCCGGATGGGCGTCTCGCACCGGGTGGTGGTCGACGGTGCCGGAGCGACGGTCATCGCGCGGGGTCTCGTCGACGTGGTGATCGTGGGCGCCGACCGGATCGCGGCCGACGGCGACGTGGCCAACAAGATCGGCACCTACCCGCTCGCGCTGGCGGCGGCGCGGGCCGGCATCTCGTTCGTGGTGGCCGCGCCGGAGTCGACGCTCGATCCGCTCACCGCTTCGGGGGCCGACATCCACATCGAGGCACGCGACCCCGACGAGGTGTTGGTGTGGCGTGGACAACGGCTGGCGCCACCGGCGTCGTCGGCGCTCAACCTCGCCTTCGACGTCACGCCCGCAGATCTGGTGACCGCACTGGTCACCGAGGCGCGTGTGGTGCGGCTCGCCGATGGCGAGCGCCTGAACGGCTGACGCCTGCTCAGCTGCCCGGGACGTCGGGAGGTCAGACGGTGGACGGCACGCCCGCGGCCGCCCAGCGGTCGCGACCCTCGCGTTTCGCGCGGTACAGCGCTTCGTCGGCGGCATGGATCACCGATTCCGGTGTGCGCCCGTGCTCGGGGTAGACGGCGATGCCGACCGACGTCGTCTGGCACATCTCCGGCGGCAGGATCTCGTCGAAGCTGCCCGGACACTGGTCGAGCACCCGCTGGCTGATCGCCACGGCACCGGACACGCCACAGTCGGGACAGAGGAGCATGAACTCCTCGCCGCCCCAGCGGGCCACGGTGTCGAAGGGGCGAACGTTGGCCTGGAGCAGTACGGCGAACTCCATCAGCACCTGGTCGCCGACGGCATGCCCGAGTCGGTCGTTCACCGACTTGAAGTGGTCGAGGTCGAACAACAGCACGGCGAACGGCTCGTTCCGGCGGTCGGCCATCGCCCGCGCGGCTGCCAGCGACTTGCCCACGCGGCGACGGTTGGCGACGCCCGTCAACTGATCGGTCTCGGCCTCCGACGTGAGCCGGATGTTCTGCTCGATGCGGGACAGATTGGCAGCGAGGGTGGCGAGGATCTCGTCGAGCACGTTCGTGTGCTCGCCCGTCGGATCATCTCGATATGCGATCACGACGTCGGCCTGCACTCGTTCGTCGATCGTGAACGACCGCTCGACCAGCTCACCGACCAGAAGACCGACCGTGGCGTCGAGGACGCCGGCGAGCCGGTTCGCACCGACCCCGATGTGCGCAGCGTGCGCACCGGGCAGCATCGCGAGCGCGCCGGCGAGCGCCTCGAGTTCGGGCTGCCCCCACTGTTCGTTGAGCGAGGCGATCAGCGCGAGGGTGTCGGCCACCGCAGCACGGCGACGGCGACGCTCGGCCTCCATCACCTGCTGGAGACCCTTGCCGATGTGTTCGGCGGCGATCGCGAGGAAGCCGCCCTCCTGCAACGGTGCCGCCAGGTCGACGGTCGACACGACGACGCTGCCGACGCCCTCCGCCTCGAACCGGGCGGAGAACGGGAGATCGTCGGCGTCGGTGTCGTCGAGTCGGTCGGCCGCCGTGCGGATCCCGACGGATGCGACGATCGGGGGAAGGTCGTCGGGTTCGAGCCGCAGGCGTACGCGATCGATGGGCGCGTACTGGGTGATCGTCTCCGCCGCAGCGGTCACGTACTCGTCGAGGCGAAGATCGGCGCTGGTGAGGCTGGCCAGCTCGAGCATCGTCGACGTCGTCAGGAACCCGACGAGGAACGCGTTGTGGTCGCCGGCGCGGATCTGCTCCACCGCCTCCCGATGCATCTCTGAGAGCGCGTGGATGACGCTCATCGCCGCTCCGTCACCCTTCCCGGACGACGGCGGTGCGCCGTGTGACCTCGTCGTCGATCGCAGCGATCACGTCGTCGGGCCGACGGTTCGCCTGCACGAGCCGGAGTGCCTCGATCGGCGAGAACGTCCGCTCCGGACCTGGTGCGCCCAGCTCGGCCGCGAAGGAACCCGCTGCGGCCACGAGCCGCTCGAGGTTGCCGACGAGTGCGGCCGGTCGAGCGCGGTGGTGGCGGATGCCGCTCACCACTTTGTCGGGCAGGTTCCAGCGACGCAGCAGATCGGCCCCGGCGTCGACCAGTTCGTTCATCCGTCCGTCGGTGCCGTCGTGGCCACCCGACGCACCCACAGGATCGGTGGATCCCGGGGCGTCCGCGTTCGCTGCGGCCATCAGGGTGCCGACGTCGTGGAGGATGCCGGTGGTGAAGGCGTCGTCGACGGGTTCGCCGACGTACGGGGCGAGCACCGCACACGCACTGGCGACGACGACCGAGTGCTGCCACAGCCAGTCGGGGTAGTCGGGCTGGTTCACGTCGAAGACGAGGTCGGCGACACGGCTCGCGGCGAGGGAGGCGACCAGCGAACCGCCGAGCATCACCGTCGCGTGGCGGATGCCGGCGATGCGCCCGGAGTACCCGAGGTGAGTCGAGTTCGCCGTGCGCAGCACGGCCGCCGTGAGCGCCGGATCGAGCTCGACGAGGGCGCAGAGTTCGCTGTGCGCACCATCGGGACGGGACAGCAGTTCGAGCACCCGCTGTGCCGCCTTCGGGTGCACGAGCAGACGGTCGCGGAGAAGCGCCGACGAGTTCGATGCCGAGAAGACCACGGGACAGATCGTCCCGGGAAGGGATCCGGAAACACGGAGGTGCTACGAATGGGCCCGCCGTGCGGACGTCGCCGGTCCGACGCCCTGCAGCATCGCAGCGAGACACCAGCCAGACGAGAACACGAGGGGTTCCCATGAGCAGCAAGCCGTTCCGATTCGCCGTCCAGAGCGCCGCCACGGACTCCGGTGCCGCCTGGCGCGACCTCGCCAAGCGGGCAGAGGGCACCGGCTACAGCACCCTCTACGTGGCCGATCACTACGTCGACGCGGCATCGAACGGCGGCCAGGTCCTGGCGGCGTTCCCGGCGATGGCGACGGCCGCAGCGGTCACCGACACCCTTCGGGTCGGTGCTCGGGTGCTGTGCATCGACTACCACCACCCGGCGGTGCTCGCGAAGCAGGCCGCCACGCTCGACCTGCTGTCGGACGGTCGGTTCGATCTGGGACTCGGGGCCGGGTGGGTGAGCTCGGAGTACGAGGCGATGGGGCTGGCGATGGATGCCGCGCCCGCACGTATCGCCCGCCTCGCCGACACCGTCGACTTCGTCCGCCGGTTCTTCGCCGGCGAGACGCTCGAGGCCGCCGGTGAGACCGGCTCGAGCATCACCGCCGCCGGCTTCAAGGGCCAGCCGCTGCCGGTGCAGGCGGGCGGGCCGCCGATCATGATCGGCGGTGGGGCGCGCAAGGTGCTCACGCTCGCCGGCCGGGTGGCCGACATCGTGAGCTTCAACTTCGACAATCGCGCCGGTGTGGTGGGACCCGCGAGTGTGCAGTCCGCCGCCGCGTCGGTGATGGAGCAGCGCATCTCCTGGGTGCGCGAGGGCGCCGGCGACCGGTTCGACTCGATCGAGTTGGAGGTCGGTGCCTACTTCACCGTCGTCACGCCCGACACCGCGTCGGGCGTCGCCACCGCGGAGAAGATGGGAGGCATGTTCGGGATGTCGGCCGACGACATGGCGGCCCACCCCAACGCGCTCATCGGCACCGCCGACGAGATCTGTGATCGCCTCGTCGAGCGCCGCGAACGCTACGGCATCAGCTTCGTGACCATCAGCGATCGCAACCTCGAGGCCTTCGCCCCGATCGTCGCCCGCCTCGCCAACACCTGATCGTTCCGTGAGCGAAACGCCGCGAGACGCGGCGTTTCGCTCACGGACCGAAGCCGATCAGGAGAGGTAGACGTTCCTGATCACTTCATCGATCGTGGTGATGTCGTTGGTCACCGCGGCCATCGCCTCCTGGCCCATGGTGCGCATGCCCTGTTTCATCGCGAGTTCGCGGACGTCGTGCGGGCTGGCGCCCGACACCAGCAGCTGACCGATCTCCTCGGTCACCTCCAGCACCTCGTAGACGCCGAGTCGGTCGCGGTAGCCGGTGTCGCTGCAGAAGTTGCAGCCGGTGCCCCGCATGAAGCGGTCCTTGTCGGCGCCGCCGAGATAGCGGTACCACTTGAGCTCCTGGGCGGTCGGCTCGTAGGGCGCGGCGCACGAATCGCACACGCGGCGCACGAGGCGCTGGCCGACGACGCCGACGAGTGACGACGACACCAGGAACGGCTCGATGCCCATGTCGAGCAGTCGGTACAGCGCCGAGCTCGCATCGGTCGCATGGAGTGACGACATGACGAGGTGACCGGTGAGGGCGGACTGCACCGCGATGCGGGCGGTCTCCTGGTCGCGGATCTCGCCGACGAGGATCACGTCGGGGTCCTGGCGCAGGATCGACTTCAGGCCGGTGGCGAAGGTGACGTCGGCCTGCAGGTTGATCTGCATCTGGTTCACGGCGGGGAACACGTACTCCACCGGGTCCTCGATCGTCATCACGTTCAGCTCGCTGCGGCTGATCTCGGCGAGCGTTGCGTAGAGCGTCGTGGTCTTGCCGGAGCCGGTCGGGCCGCTGCAGATGATCATGCCGTAGGGCTTGTGCACGATCGACAGGTAGCGCTCGTGGCTGTCGGGCGGCATCCCGAGATCGGACAGCTGCTTCATCGAGCGCCGCTTGTCGAGCAGACGGAGCACGGCCGTCTCGCCCCAGATGGTCGAGGCGGTCGCGACGCGGACGTCGAGGCCGACACCGTCGAGGTTCATCTGGAACTGGCCGTCCTGCGGACGTCGACGTTCGACGATGTCCATCTCCGCCATGATCTTGATACGGCTGACGAGCTCGGGCCCTGCGGTCGCCGGCAGGCTCAGCACCTCGCGCAGCGCACCGTCGATGCGGTAACGGATGCGCAGCCGTCCGTCGGTGGGCTCGACGTGGATGTCGGAGGCCCGGTCGCGCAGCGCCTGGGCGACGATCTTGTTCACCAGTTGGATGATCGGTGCGTCGCCGCCTGCGACCTCGACGATCTCGGTGACCGGCGTGGCGTCGGCCCAGAACTGCTGCACCTGATCGTCCACGGACGACAGCACGCGGTAGTGGGTGTTGAGCGCGAACTGCACGTCCTGCGGGGGCGCGAGGTGGATGTTGACCGCGCTGACCGGTAGGCGTTCGAGCGCCTCGCGGACCGCCGGGTCGGCACCGTTCGCGATCGCGACGTCGAGGACGTCGTCGACGAGCCGCATCGGCATGATCTCGAACTCGCGTGCCGTCGACTCCGGCACGATCGCGAGCGCCTCGTCGGTCGGTCGTTCGCGGCGCAGGTCGATCGTCGGGAGTCCGAGCTGACGAGCGAGGGCCTGGGTGAGCACCCGCTGGTCCAACAGTCCTTGCTCCACCAGGATCGCGCCGAGCTGGCGGCCTGACTCCTGCTGCAGGTTCAGCGACGCGCTGAGCTGCTCGGGTGTCACCAGGTTCTCGGACACGAGGACGTCGCCGAGGCGGGCGCGCTGGCCGGCCTCGATCATCGTGGTCACCTGAGCGGCATGGATGATGGTGCTGCCGGGGACGGACGGGTCGGGTTCGTGCTGCTTACGGAGCCGCTTCACTCACTCGACCGTCCCCCGCGTGGCCGATCGCGCCAGTGGGTGCCCCGCTCGGGGGCTCCGGGGTGGCCTGAGATGGGCCAGGGCGTGTCGATCCCGGTTCGGATCTCAGGTGACGGGTGGGTGAGGGGAGGGACGATCGGGCCAGACCCCTGCCGATCCGGGGGACCCCCGGACCATCACGTGGGACCGGCGTCCTTCGGAACGGACGCGCGGCGCACGAGGAGGTCTGGCCATCGTGGCTGCACGAAGCGGAGGCGAGCGATCACGTCGGGACGACCCGTCCGACGTCGAGTCGTCGTCGACGGGCGCGCCCACGCTGCCCTCCACCGGTTCCAGCTCCGGCTCGGCGCCGGCGCCGCTGGCCTCGCTCGCATCCCCGCTGACCTCGCTGGACGACCTGCCCGGGCACCCGGAGCAGGCGGTCGCCGAGCGCCGCTGGTTCAACCGCCGCCGCGAGCAGACGCCCGTCGCCAAGGACAACCGCAGCGACGCTCGTCGACGTGAGGACACCGCAGCCGCCGCCCGCGCCGCGGCCGCGGATGCGCCGGACCCCAAGGACGCGCCGTGGTGGCGCCGCCAGTACGGCAAGACCGTCGCACCCGACGTCGTGATGGCCTTCTCGCGCCAGATGGCCTCGTTCGTCGAAGCGGGTATCTCCGTGCTCGAAGCGCTCGAGATCGTCGGCGAGGAGTCGGGCGACGCCGAGATGAAGAAGGTCGTGCAGCAGATGCACGCCACGCTGCAACGCGGCGGCAGCTTCTCCGAGGCCGTCGCCAAGCATCCCTCCGTGTTCCCGCCGTACTACCGGGCGATGGTCCGCTCGGCGGAGTTCACCGGCAAGCTCGACGAGGTCCTCGAACAGCTCGCGGTGTACCTCGACCGCGACCTCACCGCGAAGCGCCAGGTGCGCAGCGCCCTCACCTATCCGACCGTCGTCCTGGTGGTCACCACGATCGCGATGGTCGTGATGTCGGTGTTCGTGCTGCCGAAGTTCGCGGGCATGTACCGCAGCCTCGGCGCCGACCTGCCCTTGCCGACGCGGATGCTGCTGTCGTCCACCGACTTCTTCACGGGCAACCTCCCGTTCCTCGCGGCGGGGGCGATCGTCTCGTTCCTCGTCGCCTACGCCGCGATCGGTGGCGCACACGGCAAGATCCGCCGCGACAAGCTCATGATGCGCATCCCCATCGTGGGTCACCTGTTCCACATCATCTCGCTCGAGCGCTTCTGTCGGGTGCTCTCCGCCCTCGCGAAGGCCGGCGTCCCGCTGCCCGATGCCATCGAGATGTCGGCGGCGAGCACCAACAACACGGTGTTCGTCGAACGTATGGGCGCCGTGCGCGAGACCCTGATCCGCGGCGGTGGCCTCTCGGCTCCCGTCGCCGAGACCGAACTGTTCCCCACCGCGGCGCGACAGATGATCCGGGTGGGGGAGAAGACCGGCACGCTCTCGGTGCAGCTCGGCAAGGCCGCCGGCTACTACGAGCGCGAGGTCGCCTTCCACATGAAGAAGGCCACCGAGCTGTTCCAGCCCGCCGTGATCATGTTCGTCGGCGGCCTCGTCGGGTTCGTCGCCGTGGCCCAGGTGTCGGCGATGTACAGCATCTTCGGCCAGGTGCAGACGCCATGACCTCCAGGACGATGACGGCGGTCTCGACCGGACCGCGCCGCGGAGGAATCCGTCCAGCCTCCTTGCACTCGGAACGATTCCCCGGACATGTCTCCAGAGGCATCCCCCGGGGTGTCACCACCGATCACCCGGATCGGGCGAGAGCCCGGACCGGCCGCACAGAACCCCACCACCCAGCAATCCCCACCACACAGCCGACCGGCGGCGACACCACACGAAAGCAGATCACACACATGGACCAGAACCAGGACATCACTGCTGCTCCCTCGCAGCGCACCCGTCAGGACAAGGGCTTCACCCTCGTCGAGATCCTCATCGCGATCGTGCTCGTCGGCATCTTGTCGGCAGTCGTCGTGGTGGGTGTCGGCAACCTCACCAGCAAGGGCACCTCGGCTGCCTGCTCGGCGTCGCTCGACGCGGCCAAGTCGGCCACGGTCGTCTACTACGGCTCGAACAACAGCGCTTGGCCCGCCACGATGCTCGCGATGACCCAGACCACGCCTCCGGCGCTGTCGCTGCCCACGGGTGTCACCCTGAACACCTCCATCGTGGGTGGCAACGCCATCGGCACCGTCGCGACGGGCTCGGGGTGGACGCTCACCATGACGCCGAGCGTCGGTGGCGCCCAGCCGACCTTCGTCTGCGCCTGATCAGGCTGCGCCTGCGCTGATCCCACCGGAGCAGCCAGGATCCGACGTGGCCCGCCCGGAGATCCCGGCGGGCGCGTCGGCGCACCGCACCGTCATGGACATGAACTCGGTCTCGACCGATATGCCGCACGCATCCAACGATCGCCGACGTCACGGCTTCCCAGCTCATGCTGGGACGGCCGGTGCGTCGGCGGTCGCGCGTGCCGGGTCGCGTCGCGACAGTGGCGAGTCGCTGCTCGAGATCGTGATCACCGTGATGATCGTGGCGGTCACCGTCACCGCGCTCGTCGCCGGTCTCGGCAGCGCGGCCTCGGCGGGGAACGCCCACCGGGTGGGTGTGCAGGCCGACACCGTGATGCGCAACTACGCCGAGGCGGCCAAGTCGGCCGTGCGTGCGTGCCGCGACGGTGCGGAATGGAAACCGGACTACTCGCCGCCGGACGGGTTCGAGGTGTCGATGTCGCCCGAGGACACGTCGTGTCCGAGCGTGAAGGAGTCGCGGCGTCTGGAGCTGAGCGTCGTGTCGCCCTCGGGCACGCGCGACGTGATGACGATCGTGGTGAGGTCGCCGTGAGCGCACCCCGTCGTCGCCGTCCGATCGATCCCGCACGTCCGTTCGATCCCGTGCGCGCCGACCCCGGGCGCGACCGCGGTGCCTCGCTGATGATGGCCATCGGCTTCATGGTGCTGATCGGTGCGATCGCTGCGGGGCTGTCGAGCCTGGTGACGACGAGCAACTACAACCGGATCACGCTCGAGATCGTGCGGGACCGCCAGTACGCGGCCGACGGGGCGATCGAGGAGGCGATCAGCACGGTCCGCTTCCTCGATCGTGCGGGCGACGGCTCGTGCGAGGCATCGGCCGGCAGCAGCAGCTCCGGACTCAACGACCTGAAGATCCGCGTCGACTGGGAGAACGTCTGCGGCGTGGTCCGCACCTCGACGGGCGAACTGGTCGCACAGCGCAACGTGGTGTTCTCCGCGTGCGAGGACACCGGCGCCGCCTGCCGGGAGGATGCGGTGATCGTTCGCGCTCAGGTGAACTTCGAACAGACCGCGACCGGGGAGGTCACGCGGACCTGGGTGCAGTCGTGGAGTGTGCTGCAGTGATCACCGCCCGGCCGGCGTGCGAGCGCAGCGATCGGGACCGTGGCTTCAACCTCGTCGAGATCCTCATCGCGATCGTCCTGAGCGGCATCGTCTCGGGCGTGATCGTGTCGACGCTGTTCACGTCGCTCGACGTGATCGACAACACCACGAACATGGTCGCCGATTCGGCGGACCAGTCGCTGGTGTCCACGTATCTCTACCGCGACGCCCAGGCTTCGGCCGGCACCGACCCGGCGACGGCGCAGGCCGCGTCGGGAGCGGGCGTGGCCGTCCCGACAGGCGGCGGTGACTGGGGAGGGTGCGAACAGGACGGCACGCTCGTCGTGAGGTTCTCGTGGGTGGATCGGTCGGCGACGTCCGACCTCTCGACGGTCACCACCTGGGCGGTCGACCGGCAGGATCAGCTGGTTCGCCGTTCGTGCGACGCCGACGGATCGGTCGACCTGGTGCTGGGCCGGAACATCTCGTCGGTGTCCGCCGCCTGTCGTCCCGACCCGGCGTGCGTGGGGGAGTCGACGTCGATCTCGCTGTCGGTGCGCGGCGCGAACACTCGTGTCCCGAGCGACTACACCCTGACCGCATCGCTCCGTGGCGATCTCCAGGAATCACCGAACGTCAGCAGCGCCGCGCCGGTGGCGTTGCTGGTGCTGGGCGAGCAGTCAGCCACGGGCGCCTGCCCGGTGCTCGACCTCGCCGGCAAGCGACCGGTGAACGTGCTCGGCAACGTCGTCGTGAGCGCGAGCTGCGGCGCGTCGCCGGTCACCGGCGACCAGACGCTGCTGAAGGTCTCGGGCACCACGTCGATGCTGTCGCGCGTCGACGACCCGTACGCGTCGGTGACGCCACCCGTCGACGACTGCTCGCGCGACTCGGGGTTGAAGCCGGGATCGAGCAGCGGTGCCGACGAGGTCGTCGTGCACACGTCGACCGTCACCCTGAGCGGCGCGATCGCGTTCCAACCGGGCCGACACGTGTTCTGCAAGGGACTGAGCGTCGCCGACGATGCCACGATCACCGGCACCGGGGTGCTGTGGTACGTGCGCGGCGGGCTGAAGGTGTCGACGACCGCGACGATCGACCTGTCGCCGGCGACCAAGGGTCCCTACGGCAACCTGTTGGTGTGGGCCCCCGGCACCGACGACGTGTCCATCGGTGGCGACCCGATCAGCAGCTACCGCGGTGTCGTGTACGCGCCGGGCGCACGCGTGACGGTCACCTCGGGCACCGCCATCCACGTCGGCACGGTCGCCGCGGCTGAGGTGACGATCGGGGGAGCGGGGTTCACCCGACTCGGCCTGCCCGTCCCGACGCTCTCGCCGGGCATCACGGCCCTGCCTGCCGGTCAGTCCGGCGTGGCGTATCCCACGACGCCGATCGCCTACGGCGGCGGGACCGCCCCGTACACGTACTCGGTGAGCGGGCTCCCGTCGGGCTTGGTGATGAGCGCCAACGGATCGATCACCGGCACCCCGACCGCTGCGGGGTCCTTCAACGTCCGTGTCGTCGTGAGCGACGCGACCCAGGCGTACGCCACCGTCACGTTCCCGTTGACGATCCGGACGGCCGTGTCGGTCGGCGCCCCGTCGACGTTGCCGAACGGTCAGGCCGGCACGGCGTACACGTCGACCACGATGACCGGGGCCGGTGGCCTCGCGCCGTACTCGTGGAGTGCGAGCGGGCTGCCTGCAGGGATGTCGATGACGTCGGCCGGTGTGCTGCGCGGGACTCCGACGGCGTCGGGCACCTTCACCGTCGTGGTCACCGTCGCCGACACCGCCGGTGGTGTCGCGACCCGCAGCTACACGCTGACCATCGGCGTCGGCGGCACGCCGTCGAACCCGTTCGGTGCCGCCAAACGGTTCCAGATCATCACCGAGGGCAACGCCACGCTCGGCTCGTTCGGCATCGAGGGCGCTGCCGCCATCGGCGGCAATCTCGTGTTCAAGAACTACCAGACCGTGGCGGCGTCGGAGACGTCGACGTTCACGCCCTCGGTCGGCGGCCAGGCCGTCGGCCTGGTGGTCGGCGGCACGGTCGACCTCGCCGGGTCGGGTGCGAACAACCAGCTCACGGTCGGCACCGGGTTCCTCCACGTCGGCGGTGTGGGCGGCGGTGCGCTCACCACCTGGGGCACCAACGTGCACCTCGCGACCGCTGGGGTGACCGACAACTGGTCGACGCCGCGGGCGATCGTCACCGCCGACCAGAGCAACCAGGCCGCCTACCCGGTCGTCGCCCCCGGCGTGTTCGACACGGCGAGCACGTTCACCCAGTTCCGGGCCAGCAGCGCCAGCATCGCCGCGCTCGACCCGACCACGTGCAGTTCGATCGCAGCGCCCGCGGTGACCACCGCCTTCGGCAACTACACCCTCACCCTCGTGGCGGGGAAGGTGAACGTGTGGAACCTGACGCTCGCCCAGATCACCGCGATGGGCAACGTGAGCGGGCCCACGAACGCGAGCGCCGCCACGCCGCTCGTCATCAACGTCACCGACGCCGGCTCGATCACCCTGCCCGAGCGCTACTGGGGGCCGCTGCAGAGCGGGACGAAGTCGGCGATCATGTGGAACTTCCCGAACGCCACGGCGGTGAACGTGCGGGGTGTGTTCTACGGATCGCTGTTCGCCCCCGACGCGGCGGTGAGCATCGACAACGTCACGTTCGAGGGTGACGTCGTCGCCAAGACGGCCACGATCACGTCGGGCAAGTACGGGCTCGCCCACTGGACGACCGCCATCCCGTGCACGCTCGGCGCGCTCAGCGTGCAGGGCCCCGGTTCGCTCGCGAACGGTCAGGTCGGCATCGCCTACGGCGTCACGATGGACGGCTCCGGCGGGTCGCCCTCCTACACGTGGGCGGTCAGCGGCCTGCCCGCCGGCCTCGCGATGACCAGCGCCGGTGTCGTCAGCGGCACACCGACGACGGCCGGGGTGTACACGGCCACGTTCACCGTCACCGACGCCGTCGGCGCCACCGCATCACGGGCGTACACGTTCACGATCCGCTCGGCGCCGTCGGTCGCGACTCCCGCGTCGCTGCCTGCCGGCAGCGTGGGCACCGCGTACACGACGACGACCTTCACCGGCTCCGGTGGCCTCGCGCCGTACACCTGGTCGGCCACCGGTGTCCCCGCCGGACTCACGGTCTCGTCTGCCGGGGTGCTGTCGGGAACGCCGACTGCGACAGGTACCTCGACGGTCGTCGTGACGTTGCGTGACTCCGCAGGGGCGACCACGACGCGTACGTACTCGCTGTCGGTGACGGGCGTCGTGTGTCCGACGATCACCGGTTGGAAGGGCGAGTACTTCAACAACCTGACGTTCACGGGTCCGGCCGCGCTGTGTCGCAACGATGCGACGATCGACTTCAACTGGGGCTCCGGATCGCCGGACCCGTCGGTCGTGGCGGACCAGTTCACGGCCAGGTGGACCCGGACCGTGAACTTCACGGCCGGCACGTACCGGTTCACCGCGGGAGCCGACGACGGGCTCCGGTTGTACGTCGACGGCACGCTCGTGCTGGATGCCTGGGTCGAGCAGAGCTACACGACCTACACCGCGACGGTCGACCTCAAGGCCGGGAACCACACGATCGTCTACGAGATCTACGAGAACTACGGCGAAGCGGCCGCGACCCTCACCTGGTCGCCGCTCATCCCCGCGTCATGCCCGACCCCCGACTCGTCGAAGTGGACGATGGAGGTCTACGACGGCACGACGTTGAGCGGCTCGCTCGTCCGGTGCAGCAACGAATCGAGCCTCGACAAGGACTGGGGAACCGGCACACCCGACTCGAAGGTGGGCAACGACACCTTCTCGATCCGGTGGACGCGCACGTGGACCTGGGCCGGAGGAACGTACAACGTGGTCGCCGGCAGCGACGACGGCGTACGCGTCTGGATCGACGGCGTGCTCGTGATCGACTTCTGGCGCGACCGGGGATTCGGGACCTCGTCGGCGACGGTGACGCTCGCGGCCGGCACGCACACCGTGATCATGGAGTTCTACGAGAACGGTGGCTACGCCCGGGCCTCGCTCGCCCTCACCAGGGTCTGATCGACCGACGATCAGGCGACGATCAGGCGGCGATCAGCCGGCGACGGGCGGCGGCAGCGGTGAACCGGTCGGCACCCGCGGCGGGAGCTTCGGCACCGCGTGCGGCGCGCTCGGCGCGTCGGTGGCGCCCCGTGTGCGCGACGACAGGAACGCCAAGTAGTCCATGCCCGCCAACGGGCGGGTGATGACGTATCCCTGGCCGATGTCGACCCCGGCGGCACGCACCTGGCTCAGTACCTCGGCATCCTCGATCCCCTCGGCCACCACCTGCAGGTGGAGCGCCGCGGCGAGTTCGACGGTGGACCGGATGATGGCGATCGCCCGCGTGTCTCCGCCGATCGCCAGCACGAACGACTTGTCGATCTTCACCTCGTCGACCTCCAGGTCGAGCAGGCGGGCCATCGACGAGTACCCCACACCGAAGTCGTCGATCGAGATCCGCATGCCGGCTGATCGAAGGTTCGCGATCGAGCGCGAGGCCCGGTCGGGATCGTGGGCGAGCTCGGTCTCGGTGATCTCGAGCGTCAGCTTCTCCGCCGGGTATCCGTAGATGCGCAGCAGGTCGGCGATGTACTCGGCGAGGTTGTCGTCGACCACGTCGCGATGGGAGATGTTCACGCTCACGCCCACGTGCGGACAGCGTTCGGCGTGGAACGAGATCGCTTGGGCCAGCACCGCCCGTGTCAACCCTGGTACCAAGCCGGCACGCTCGGCGACCGGTACGAACTCGTCCGGCAGCAGCAGACCGCGGGTGGGGTGCTGCCATCGGACCAGCGCCTCTGAACTGGTGATCCGACCGTCGCGTAGGCCGACCTTGGGTTGGTAGTACAGCGAGAGTCCGCGGTGCTCGATCGCATCGCGCAGATCCTCGAGCAACTGCAGCTTCTCGCGGGTCTGGAAATCGCTGGCCGGGTGGTACATCTCCACCCCGGTGCGGCGGTGCTTGGCGTCGTACATCGCGACGTCGGCGCTGCGCAGCACACCCGAACGGGTGCGGCTGTGCCCCGGATAGAGGGCGACGCCGATGGCGGCGCCGACGCGGACGCTGATCTCGTCGACGACGAACGCCTCGTCCAACGAACGCTGGAGCAGCTCGGCCCCGTCGATCGCGGCCCGGTCGTCAGGCGCCATGATCACGACGCCGAACTCGTCGCCGCCGAGGCGGGCGAGCAGGCCTGCGTCGCCGACCACGGGCCGGAACCGGTCGGCGACCAGTCGGAGCAACTCGTCGCCGGCGTGGTGACCGAGCGAGTCGTTGACCTCCTTGAAGCCGTTGAGGTCGATGATCATCACGGCGACGGTGCCAGGTGCCACCTCGATCAGTCGGTCGAGCCCTTCGAGGAAACCACGACGGTTGGTGAGCGACGTGAGCTCGTCGGTGCGTGCCAGCCGATAGCTCTCGCTGCCGGTGTGCAGTTCGTGCACCGTCATCGCGGTGCGGAGGATCACCGCCGCCACGGCCGTGAGCGCGAGCAGGGACGCCACGAGATCGACGTCGTCGACGATGCCGGCGCCGAGGATGCCGAGCGCCATCAGGCTGAACAGGACCGGGATCACCGTGAGCTGTGCCGCTCGCTCGGCGCCCTGACGGCGGTTCGTTCGAGGGAGCCAGGCCGACAGCCCCACGAGCAGCCCGGCGACGAGCCGTACGCTCTGTGCCCAGCGGGGGAGCGCCCCGATGATCGGTCCGTCGTTCGACATCTCGGCGGCCCATCGCAGCTGACCGATGTCGCCGGCGACGAGCAGGCATGCGGCGGCGGTGAGGGCGAGGACCGCTGCGCTCGGCCGGTAGCGCATGGCCGACCATGCAGCGGCGACCACGACGGCGAGGACGAGGTCGAGGACGAGTGCTGCGAACGCGAGCCGAACCTCGTAGACGTCGGTCGTCCCGTTCGCCATGTCGGTGAACGACCCCGCCCACAACATCGCGCCGGCCGCGCCGGCGCCGAGGACGAGGATCATCCCGTCGAGCCGATCGCTCCGCAGCGCAGCCGGGTTCACGTGGCGGGTGATGACGGCGGCGGCGACAGCCAGGGTCGCGGTGCCGGCGAGGCGGACGATGTCGGATGGGCGAGGCGTGCTCAGGGCGTCGAGATGGAACACCGATGCGATCGAGAGTGCGTACAGGCCCAGCGCGCACGCCAACAGCTGCCACGGGCGCCGACGGTGCCGGTCGGCCTGGGCAGCGACGAGCACCAGGGTGAACGGGAGCGCGGCGGCGAGGAGATCGATCGGGTGGAGACTGCGAGAGGCCCTCGTCGGACGGTCGACCGATGTCAGGGTTGCCGCGACCACCACGACGGTGGCGACCAGGAACATGGCTCGCAGCAGCAGCGTCGCCCGTCGGGTCGGCAGGGCGAGCGCATCGGTGGCGCGTCGCCTCCGGTCGGCGGCGGTGCCCGTTCGCACCCGCGGGCCGTGCTGAACCTCCGCACGCTCGGTCGCACGCTCGGTCGCACGCTCGGGTTCACGCATGGGCGGCGGGGCCGGTGCAGCTGCGGCCGACGTGCACGTCGCATCGGCCATCGCGGCGTCGAGCGCGGTGCTCACGACCGGTGCCGGTGCTGCCGGTGCTGCCGGTGCTGCGAGGTGGTGGCTGCCGAGTCGGGGCCGTCGGGACATGTGGTGGCGTTCGGTGTCGTGGTGAGGAGTTGCGCGGGTGGACGTTCGAGGCGTCGGTGGATTGTCGGCACGCCGAAGCCGCTGCTTGAACACAAGAGCTGGTGTGGAGATGATCAGATCCACCACGGAACGTGGTCGACATCACGCGTCGAGCGCTGGCTGCGGCTGCGGCGCCCTCCTCGAGCTCTAGGCTGACGGTCGGCGGACCCCCTCGTCGATGCTCGGTGTCGTGCATCCGGAGCCGATCCAGATCTGATCATCTCTCGATCCGGTCTCGATCTCGCGGCCGGAGCGCGATCCTCCGATCCCCCACCAACCCGGGAGGCGTGACTCGTGCACACAACCTCGAAATCGTCACCAGTGAGCTCCACGTCGAGTTCCGGGTCCAGTTCGCGTCGGCAGCGGTTGGTTCGCGTCGTCGCCGCGACGCTCGCGCTCGGCGCGTCGCTCAGCGTGATCCCCGACCTGCCGTCGTTCCCCGGTCTGCCGTCGCTGTCAGCGGGCACCGCAGCGGCTGCTCCCGATGATCCGACCCCTGAGCCACTCGACACATGGGCCTGGTGCGGCGTGCATCCCGACGATCCGACGGCAGCCGTGGCCGCACGATCCATGGCCGACGCTGCCGGGATCGACGCCACGTTCGGACCCTGCAACGTGCCGACGCCCGACTACACGCCGGCGTTCACCGCCAACCGCTACGTGTCCCCGGAGCTCTACCGGCGGCTCGTCGACATCAATGCCGCCGCAGGCATCAAGACGGTCGTGTACGACGCTCGGCTCTGGTCGCCCAACGCTGTCGTGCGGGCCGACGCAGTGCAGTTCTGGTCCCCCGTGTTCGAACACATCGCGGCGTGGGATCTCGGCGACGAATTCGACCCGTCGGGCAGCGAGTGGCCACTGCTGATCCAACGATGGAATCTCGTGCTCGCCGACGTCACGCCGGTCTCCGGCATCCGCCCGTTCACCAATCACCTCTCCTCGGCGACCGACGAGGCCCTCGCAGATCTGACGGGCACCGAGCAGCTGCTCTCGTTCGCGTCGTATGCGGGTGACCTCGGTGCGTCGATCGCGCGCTCGCACGCAAGCGAGGCCACGCTGATGTGTGGCGTCAACGTCTTCGACCACCATGTGTTCTTCACGAACCCCGACAAGATCCGTGCCGACATGGCTGCCCTGCGCTCGGCAGGATGCGATCAGTTCCTGATCTTCGGTGGCCAGCGCGTGTACGGCAGCAACGCCTTCGGTGTCGCCTCGCTGGTCGACAGCGACGGCGCGCCCACTGCGTGGGCGCCAGCGGTCCAGGAAGGATCCGGTCGGTCGAGCTTCACCGGCGTCGGGCCTGCCCGGCTCCTCGAGTCGCGTCTCGACGCCGGCTCGAGCACCGTGGACGGGCTGCAGATGGCCGTCGGCCGGCGGGGCGCGGGGTCGGTCACCGCCGTGGATGTCGTCGGCCGTGCAGGGGTCCCGAGCGCCGTCGCCGCAGTGTCGCTCAACATCACCGCCGTCGATCCGGTTCGCGATGGCTTCATCACGGCGTATCCGTGCGGGGCGGTGCAGCCCAACGCTGCGCAACTCAACTACTCCCGCCGGGTCACGCTGTCGACTGCGGTGCTCGTCGAGCCCGGTGATGACGGACGGGTGTGCGTGTTCACGCTCTCGGACATCGACCTGGTGATCGACGTGAACGGCTACATGCCGCTCGGCGCAGCGTTCGAGGCCGTGCTGCCGGCCCGCCTGCTCGAGACCCGGGCAGAGGAGTGGCTCACGACCGTCGATGGCCGAGACAGCGGCGTCGGGACTCGCGGGGCCGGCACGATCACCGAACTCCAGGTCGCTGGGCGGGCGGGCGTGCCGTCGACCGTCAACGCAGTCGTCCTCAGCGTCACCGTGACCAACACCCGAACGGCGGGCTTCGTGACGGTGTTCCCGTGCGGCGGAGCGACACCGACATCGTCGAACCTCAACTTCGCGTCCGGTGCAACGATGACGAACGCCGTCGTGACGAGTACCGACGCATCGGGCAAGGTCTGTCTGTACACGATGTCGGCTGTCGACATGGTGGTCGATCTCGGCGGGTATCTCCCGGTCGCGGCGCCGATCTCGACGGCCCCTCCGGTTCGTGTCCTCGACAGCCGGGCAGGCCCCGGCCTGTCGACCATCGATGGTCTGCAGTTCGCGATCGGTGCCCGAGCGTCCGACACCGTGACGACACTGCCGATCGGAGGTCGCGGGGGGATCCCGAGCGACGCCGGTGCGGTGGTGCTCGACGTCACGGTCACCGACGCGGAACGGAGCGGGTTCGTCACCGTGTTCCCGTGTGGCACGGCTCGGCCCACTGCATCACATCTGAACTTCGCTGCTCGTCAAACGCTGTCGAACATGGTCGTTGCCGATCTCGCGGCCGATGGCACGGTCTGCCTGTATGCGATGGCCGGCACCCACCTCGTCGTGGACGTCCTCAGCTACCTCCCCTGAGGCGGACCGATGGCGGTTCGCCGACAACGAGTGCGGCGACCTCGCCACGGTCGACGCCTCGAGGGCATCGGCGTCGCGCTCGAAGAGCTCCCATCCGTCTGCGATCAGTGTTCGCCGCGTCAGTGATCGGTTGCCTGCCAGGCGTCGTGCTCGAGCGCTCGGCTGAGCGCGGCGACGTGTCGCATGAAGTCGTCCCGGTGGGGATCGGTCGCAGTCGCGGCGAGCGCGGCGTAGAGCCCGAGTCGGGCGGCTGTCGAGAAGCCGGCGTCGTCGAGGCGGCCGACGCTCCACAGTGCCATCGCCCCGGTGTACGACACGAAGATCTGGCGCGCGATCCCGGCCGCATCGACATCGTCGCGCAGGATGCCGATGGCCTGCGCCCGTCGCATCAGCGGCACCTGCGCATCCGACGGCATGGCCCCGCCCGGGCGGCGAGGTCCCGCACGTTGTGCGATCGCGACCACCTGTCGGAACACGTTCGAGTCGGCGACGAACGCGGCCACCGTCTGATCGACGACGAGCAGCGCACCGGCGATCGGATCGCTCGCGTCGATGGCCGTGAGCGATTCGCCGAGTTCGGACATGACCCGGTCGACCAACGCTCGGACGACGTCGTCGCGCGTGCCGACGAGGTTGTAGATCGTGGCCGGGGCGACGCCGGCGAGCGCGGCGATCTCCTCGGTGCTCACCTCGTCGGAGTGGCGTTGGGCGAGCAGCGTGGTGGCGGCATCGAGGATCGCGTCGCGGCGGCGCGCCTTGTTGAGGTCGCGCCGGTTGCCATCGCGTCGGTCGAGGTCGCTGCCGGTCACGGCGACGAGTCTGGCCTGCGGGAGACCGTCCACCCTTGACGTCCTCTCGAACTTGGAGTTGACTCCAAGTATGCGTCACGACGTCCAGGTGAGACTGATCGAGCAACTCTGTGCCCACCTCGATGCCGGCACCACGGTCGACGCCGGTGGTCTGCGCCGCATGCCGACCGATGCCTACGTGGATCCGGCCCTGGCCGAGCGCGAACGTCGCGAGTTCTTCCGGGCGGTGCCGCAGTGCCTGGGGCTGTCGGGCGACCTGCCCGAACCCGGCTCGTTCCTCACCAACGACGATCTCGGCCTCCCGATCCTGGCCACGCGGGACGCCGACGGGGTGTTCCGTGCGTTCGTGAACGCCTGTCGCCACCGCGGCGCGAAGGTCGAGTTCGCCGAACGTGGCACCACGCGGCGTTTCACCTGCGGGTTCCACTCGTGGGTGTACGACAACGCCGGCGACCTCGTGGGTGTGCCCCGTCCCGAGCACTTCGGCGACGTCGACCGGTCGTGCCTCGGTCTTCGACCGCTGCTCGCCGAGGAACGCCACGGACTGCTGTTCGTGCACCCCGACCCGGAGGCGACGCTCGAGCCGGGGCGACGTCTGCTCGACCACCTGCTCGGCACGTGGTTCGACGAGGAGTTCCCCACGTGGCACTTCGAGCGAATGCAGCCGCTCACTCGTGACGCGTACGACACGGCGTGCAACTGGAAGTTGGCGATGGACACCTTCGGCGAGACGTACCACTTCTCGGCGCTGCACAAGAACACGCTGTTCAACGGTTTCCACGGCAACGTCCAACTGCACGACGAGGAGGACCACCTCCACCGGATGATCCTGTGCAAGCGCAACATCGACACCATGCGCCACCTGCCGAAGGAGCAGTGGGACATCACGGTGGCGGCGTTGCCGGTGTACTGGATCTTCCCGAACACCATCGTGATGCCGTTCGACGCCGGCGTCTTCCTCGTGCGCGCGTACCCGAATCCCGCCGACCCGGCCCGACATCTGAGCCGCATCGACTTCTACGTGAAGCCCGACCTCGACGGGTTGAACCCCGCCGTCGAGGAGTTCCTGTCCGACATCGCCCACCATTTCGCCGAGATCATCCGCGACGAGGACTACGTGATGGGTACCTCGCAGCAGGAGGCGGCGTCGGCGGGTGCGCTCGACCACGTGGTGTTCGGTCGCAACGAACCGACGCTGCACCACTACCACGACACGTACCGTCGCTGGCTCGGCCTCGACCCCCTGCCCTGGATCGACGAGCGCGACACCGCCGCTGCACGCTGACGGGCGACCCGCCCGGCGCTCGTCGGGTCAGGCGAGGTCGATGCGGATCGCGGCAGGCGGACTCTTCGGCTTCCGGCTCACGATCCGGCCGATCGCGTAGCCGACGCCGATCAGCGAGACCATGACGCGGTACTTCGCCTTGATCGCCGCCTCCACGGGAGCGATGTCGGCACCCGTCAACACCGACGCGGTCGCGGCGACGGCCACCGTTCCCTCCTTCACCGCGCCGCGCACGTTGCACGGTTGCACGGTGACGTCGGCGAAGTTCCGGATCCGCTTCACCTTTGCGCTGGTGAGGTCGGTCGTGAAGCCCAGGGCGCCGTCGGGGAGGGGTGCGATCCACACGGGCGTGGCCACGACATCGCCGTTCTTCTTGCGGGTGACGAGCGAGACGTACTTCTCGCTCGCGATCGAGGAGGTGGTGGCCATGTGCGGTGCTCCCGGGGGACGAGGGGTGGGCGGTTGCTGGAAGCGGCCAGGATACGGTGCGGGCATGGACGAGGATCGTCGATGGGGATTCCGCACGCGTGCGATCCACGCCGGGGCGGCGCCGGATGCTGGCACGGGAGCCCGGGCCGTGCCCGTGTTCCAGACCACGAGCTTCGTGTTCGAGGACACCGCCGACGCGGCCGACCTGTTCGCCCTGCAGAAGTACGGCACCATCTACAGCCGCATCTCCAACCCGACCGTCGCCGCGTTCGAGGAGCGCATCGCCAGCCTCGAGGGCGCGATCGGCGCGGTCGCCACCTCGAGTGGCCAGTCCGCGGAGTTCCTCGCCATCGCAGCCCTCTGCGGCAGCGGCGACCACATCGTCTCGTCAGCGCAGCTGTACGGCGGCACGCGGACCCTGCTCGAGGGCACGCTCGCCCGGTTCGGCGTCGACACGACCTTCGTGCCGTCGGGAGAGGCCGACGCGTACGCCGCAGCGATCCGCCCTGAGACCAAGCTCGTCTACACCGAGGTGGTCGCCAATCCGTCGGGTGCGGTCGCAGACCTCGCGGGTCTCGCCGACGTCGCCCACGCGCACGACATCCCGTTGGTGGTCGACGCCACGGTCGCCACGCCGTACCTGTGTCGGCCGATCGAACACGGCGCCGACATCGTCGTGCACTCGGCGACGAAGTTCCTCGGCGGGCACGGCACGTCGCTCGGCGGCGTGGTCGCCGAGTCGGGGCGCTTCGACTGGGGCAACGGTCGGTTCCCCGTGATGACCGAGCCGGTCGCCTCCTACGGCGGGCTCACGTGGTGGGGCAACTTCGGCGAGTACGCCTTCTGCACCCGGCTGCGTGCCGAGCAACTGCGCGACGTCGGGCCAGCGCTGTCGCCGTTCAACGCCTTCCTGCTCCTCCAGGGCATCGAGACGCTGCCGCAACGAATGGACGCACACCTCGCCAACACGCGCATCGTGGCCGAGCACCTGAGTGGGCACCCGCTGGTGTCATGGGTGTCGTGGGCGGGTCTCGCCGATCACCCCGATCACGAACGGGCAGCGAGGTATCTGCCGCTCGGGCCGGGCGCGGTGCTCTCGTTCGGGGTGCGCGGTGGTCGTGCCGCGGCACAGCGGTTCATCGAGGCCGTGCAACTGTGCAGTCACCTCGCCAACATCGGCGACGTCCGCACGCTCGTCATCCACCCCGCCAGCACCACCCACCGCCAGCTGTCGGACGACGCGCTCGCCGCTGCCGGTGTGCCGCCCGATCTGGTGCGGGTGTCGGTCGGCCTGGAGGACCCCGACGACATCCTGTGGGACATCGATCAGGCGCTGGCCGACGCAGCGGGGGAGGGGTGATCGTGGAACGCCACGTTGACGTGCCGGCAGACCCGACCGCGCAGGAGCGCCTCGCGATCCTGCGGCGCACGCGCAGCATCGCCATCGTCGGCATGTCGGCCGACCCGAGCCGGGCCAGCTACTTCGTGGGGACCTACCTGCTGTCGTCGAGCTGCTCGTTCGATCACGTGTGGTTCGTGAACCCCAGAGGTGGCGAGATCCTCGGTCGACCCGTGTACCGCTCGCTCGCCGAGCTGCCCGGCGTCCCCGACCTCGTCGACGTGTTCCGCCGTTCGGAGGACCTGCCCGCAGTCGCCGAGGAGGTCGTGTCCATCGGCGGTGCTCGCACGTTCTGGGCGCAGCTCGGACTGCGGTCGGACGACGCAGCGCGCATCTGTGCGGCAGCGGG
>CAUJET010000215.1 GCA_963169665.1 Actinomycetota bacterium
GTGGCGATGACGAAGAGGGCGACTCGGGCACCGACGGCGGCACGGCGACGACCGCAGCCGGCGGCTCCACCGAGACCACCGGCGCAGCATCGGCAGGCGGCATCAAGAAGGGCGGCACCCTCAAGGTCGCGTCGCAGAAGCCGGGCAGCCCGCTCGATCCCGTCGCGATGGACAACCTCGGCAGCTACACGCCCGTGACGATCGCGTTCGAGTACCTCTGCGGCAAGGGTGAGGGCGCTGCCCTCGCACCGATGCTCGCCGAGAGCTGGACCCCGAACGACGACGGCAGCGTGTGGACCTTCAAGCTCCGCTCGGGCGTCACCTGGCACGACGGCACGCCGTTCACCTCGGCCGACGTCGTCGCCACCCTCGACCGCCTGGCCCCGGGCAACCTCGCCGCCTACATCGTCGAGGGCGCCACCAAGGCCGTCGACGACCTCACCGTCGAGGTCACCCTCAACGCCGCCGACGGTCAGTTCCCGTACCAGGTGTCGCTGTGGAACCCGCAGTCGGTCATCACGCCCGTGGCCTTCGTCGCCGGCTCCACCCTCGACGCCACCCCGAACGGCACCGGTCCGTTCAAGCTCGACAAGTACGACGTCGCCACCGGCTGCACGTTCGTGCGCAACGACGCATGGTGGGGCGGCACGCCGTACCTCGATGCCGTCGAGCTCGTGTTCTCCGACGACATCGACACCCAGATCACCGGCGTGCTCGGTGGCCAGGCCGACGCGATCGTGCTGTTCGCCGTGGTTGGCGGTGACGCCCTCCTCAACAGCGACGAGGTCGTCGTCGAGTCGATCAAGGGTGCGTCGCACCGTCAGCTGTGGATGAACACCCGTGAGGGCAACTTCACCGACGTCCGCGTCCGCCAGGCCGTGGCGCTCGGCATCAACCGTCAGGAGCTCCTCGACGTCATCCTCCAGGGCAAGGGCACCATCGGCAACGACCACCCGGTCGCCCCCACGTACGAGTTCTTCGACGCCAGCCAGGCCCAGCGCGAGCGCGACGTCGAGGCTGCCAAGGCGCTCCTCGCCGAGGCCGGCAAGGAAGGCCTCGCGGTCACCCTGCACGCCCCGCAGCTGGTCGAGATCCCGCAGCTCGCGGAGCTCATCCAGACCCAGCTGAAGGACATCGGCATGGAGGTCACCCTCAACGTCGAGAGCACCGACACGTTCTACGACCGCTGGTGCAAGGTGTACGACTCCACCAACGAGCCGGCCGGCTGCGACGGCGGCGAGGAGTTCGGCATCGTCGACTACGGCAACCGTGGTACGCCCGACGTGTACCTCGTGAAGGCGTACGCCACCGGTGAGTGGAACTCGGCCCACTACGTGTCCGAGCCGTTCAACGCCGCTGTGGCCGCGTACCAGGCGGCGCTCACCGTCGAGGACCGCAAGGCCCCGATCAGCGAGATCCAGAAGATCGCCAACGAGGACGTCCCGTACGTCATCCCGTACTTCTACGACTCGCTGTTCGCCTACAAGAAGGGCGTCACCGGCATCGTCGCCAGCGGCCTCGGCCACTTCTACCTCGGCGCCGCAGGCTTCACCGAGTAGTCGATGACTGCCGGTCCAGCTGTCAGCTGAACCAACCCCGAATCCGGTCTGTGGCGCCACCAGCGGTGGCGCCACAGCCGTATCGGGCCTACATTCCGGTCGACACTCCGGACGAACGTCCGGTTGATCATGGCGAGGGGCTGGGCGCCCCGCTGCCGAGCACAAGGGGGTCTCCATGCGCAGGTTCATCCTGCAACGACTGGCGTCGATCGTCGTCACGCTGTGGCTGCTCGCCACGATCGTGTTCATGCTCGTCAACGTGCTGCCGGGCAACGTGGGTCGCCAGATCCTCGGCCCGTTCGCACCGCAGGTGGAGGTCGACGCGTTCAACGCCCGCCTCGGCACGGACAAGCCGCTGCTCGAGCAGTACTTCCAGTCGATCAAGCGGATCTTCACGCTCGACTTCGGCGACTCGTACCAGAGCGGCAGCGACGTGCTCGACATCATCCTCCCGGCGCTCGGCCGCTCGGGCAAGCTCGCCCTGCTGGCGTTCATCATCACGATCCCGATCTCGATCGCCGCCGGCGTGTACGCCGCTCGCCGGCAGGACAAGTTCGCCGACCGGGTGATCGTGAACGCCGGCCTCGCCTCGTCGTCGATCCCCGAGTTCGTCACCGCAGCGCTGCTGCTCTCGGTGTTCGCCGTGCACTGGAAGCTCGGCAAGGCGTTCGCCAACCCGCCCGAGGGGACGAGCCTGATCGGGCAGCTCGAGTACCTCCTGCTGCCGGCGCTCGCGATGGTGTTCGCCTACTTCGGGTACATCGCCCGCATGACCCGAGCCGGCGTCATCTCGTCGCTCATGGCCGACTACACACGAACAGCCACCATGAAGGGCCTGTCGAGCAAACAGGTGATGCGCCGTCATGTGCTGCGCAACGCACTCGCGCCGACGATCACCGTCATCTCCGTCCAGATCGGCTACCTCATCGGGGGCATCATCGGCGTCGAGAAGGTCTTCAACTACGCAGGCCTCGGCTCCACCATGCTGAGCGCCGTCGGCGCCAAGGACATCCCCGTCCTGCAGGGCGCCGTGCTGTTGGTCGGCATCGTCTACATGCTGTCCACGCTCCTCGCCGATCTCCTGATCGCCTACCTGAACCCACGCGTCCGTCTGGAGGCCAAGCGATGAGCTTGCAGAGCAGCGGGGGCGGTGGCAGCCGCATGCCCGCCGTCCCCACACCGTCCACGGGCGCCGTGATGCCGCCGGTGGCCCCCACGTCCGGCGTCAGCGAACGCAAACAGGCCCGCCGCGAGAACTGGCGGCTCATCCGCAAGCGCCCGGCGTTCATCGTCGGCTGCCTCATCGTGTTGGTGTGGGTCGCCTGCGCGATCCTCGGCAACCGGATCACCCCGCACCACCCGCTCGACTACCGCGGCCCGATCAACCAGTCGCCCAGCTGGGACTACCTGTTCGGCACCGACAAGACCGGCCGCGACGTCCTGTCGCGGGTGATGGCCGGCGCTCGCGACGTGTTGAAGATCGCCCCGCTGGCAGCCATTGCCGGCGTGGTGTTCGGCGTGATCCTCGGCATGTTCATGGGGTACCTCGGCGGCGTGCTCGACCTGGTCGCCAGCCGCATCGTCGAGTCGTTCCTGGCCCTGCCCACCGTGCTCATCGCGCTCCTGGCGATCACCACGCTCGGCAACTCCAGCTGGGTCGTCATCGGCGTGGTCGCCACCCTGTTCACACCGATCGTGGCCCGCACCGTGAGGTCAGCGGTGCTCGCCGAACGCGACCTCGACTACGTCACGTCGGCCAAGCTGCGTGGCGAGGGGAAGATGTTCATCATGTTCCGGGAGATCCTCCCGAACGTGACCGGCCCGATCATCGTCGAGCTCACGGTTCGCATCGGCTACGCGGTGTTCACCGTCGCGACCCTGTCGTTCCTCGGTGCAGGGCCGCCGCCGCCGTCCCCCGACTGGGGCGCCCAGGTGAGCGACAACTACAACTCGATCGTCGCCGGGTTCTGGTGGACGACGTTCTTCCCGGCGGCGGCCATCGCCAGCCTGGTGATCGCCGCCAACATGATCGCCGACTCGGTCCAGTCCGTGGTGGAGGCCTCGTGAGCGCATCGTCCATCTCCCTCGGCACCACGGCGACCGCCGCCGCCCTCGCCGTCGACGACCTGCAGGTCGTCTACACGGTGCGCGGCATCGACCGTGCGGTGTTGCGCGGCGTGTCGTTCAGCGTCGCACCGGGCGAGGCCTACGGGCTCGTCGGCGAGTCGGGCTGCGGCAAGAGCACCACGGCGTACGCCGCGCTGCGCTACCTGCCGCGCAACGGCAAGATCGTCGGTGGCTCCGTGCACGTCGCCGGTCGCGACGTCACATCGATGTCCACCGCCGAGCTGCAGGAGTTCCGGGCCCGCGAAGCGTCGATGGTGTACCAGGACCCGGCCCAGGCGATGAACCCCACCATCAAGGTGGGCAAGCAGGTGATCGAGAGCTTCACCCTGCTCGGTCAGTCGAAGGAGCAGGCCGCCGCATCGGCCATGGTGGCGCTCCGCAAGGTGCGTATCGCCGACCCGACCCGTGTGATGGATCGGTACCCGTTCCAGCTGTCGGGTGGCATGCAGCAGCGCGTCGTCATCGCGATGGCGCTCGCCTGCAACCCCAAGCTGCTGGTGCTCGACGAGCCCACCACCGGCCTCGACGCCACCGTGGAGGCCGAGGTGCTCGACCTCGTGCGCGTCCTGCGCCAGGAGACCGACGCAGCGGTGCTGATGATCGCCCACAACCTGGGCATCATCCGCCAGCTGTGCGACCGGGTCGGCGTCATGTACGCCGGCAAGGTCGTCGAGGAGGGCCCGAGCGCCCAGGTGTTCGACGACCCGCAGCACCCCTACACCGTGGGCCTCCTGCGGTCGCTGCCTCGCCGCGGCGTCCGCAAGACCGAACAGGCGCTGTCGACGATCCCCGGCATCCTGCCGCTCATCGGCAGCGACCTGCCCACGTGCGTGTTCGTCGACCGCTGCCCGTTGGCCGACGAGACCTGCCGCACCGTGGTGCCGCCCGTCGTGCCCGTCGGCATCAACGGCGACCGCTACACGCGATGCCACCACTCCGATCGGATCATCGAGGTCGAGGAGACCAAGCCGGGCGTCGACATCACCCTGCTGGCCCCCGCCGAGGGCCAGCCCGACGTGCTCGAGCTGAGCCATGTGTCGAAGACGTTCAAGCAGCGCAACCACGCGGTGCCGGCCCTCGTCGACGTCGAACTCGGCCTGGCCGAGGGAGAGACGCTCGGCATCGTCGGCGAGTCGGGTTCCGGCAAGTCGACGTTGGCGAAGACGATGCTCGGCATCGAGTCGGCCGACAGCGGTGGTGTCGTGTCCCTCGACGGCCGTGCCGTCGCTGCGGCGACCGGCGGTCGTTCGGCCGAGGACAAGCGCTCGATGCAGATGGTGTTCCAGAACCCCGACTCGGCGCTCAACCGGGCGTGGTCGGTGCGGCGCATCCTCATGCGCAGTGTCGAGAAGCTCACCGGCATCAAGGGCGAGGAGGCCAACAAGCGGGTGGAGACCCTCGCCGCGCATCTGCGCCTCACGCCGCGTCACCTCGACCTCAAGCCGCGCCAGCTGTCGGGCGGCCTGAAGCAGCGCGTGGCCATCGCCCGCGCCTTCGCCGGCGACCCGAAGATCGTGGTGTGCGACGAGCCCACCTCGGCGCTCGACGTGTCGGTGCAGGCGGCGATCCTCAACCTGCTCGCCGATCTGCAGAGCGAACAGCGCACCAGCTACGTGTTCATCACCCACGACATGGGCGTGGTGCGCTACCTGGCCGACCGCATCGCGGTGATGTACCTCGGACGCATCCAGGAGGTGGGTCCCACCGACGACGTGTTCCACGGGCCAAACCACCCGTACACGGAAGCGTTGCTGTCGGCCATCCCCAGCGTCGACGGCGAGGAGAAGGTGCGCATCCGCCTCGACGGCGAGATCCCGAGTCCGGCCAACCCGCCGTCGGGGTGCGTGTTCCACCCTCGGTGTCCCCGCGTGATGATGGGTATCTGCGACGTCACCGAGCCGCCCTTGGCGGAGGTGTCCCCGGGTCACGCGATGCGGTGCCACATCCCGGTCGAGCAGCTCATCGAACTACAGCGCAAGCCCGTCTGACGGTCGACAGATCGCCGGCACGAACCGGTCACACCAGGACGCCGACGACGGCGCCTGGCGGTGGCCGGTTCGTCGCGCTGCCGTCAGTTCGACACTCGGGGTCAGTCGACGAAGCGGTCGATGCTGGTGTCGCGGGCGGCGGTGAGCCACCGGTGGCACCCGGCGTCGTGGAACCAGCGCTCGGTCTGCACGCCGGCGACGTTGGTGAACATCCACACCTGGTCGAGGTCGCGTTCGAACGGGTCGGTGATCGAGTCGGGCGGCTGCGGGATCTCGCCGCCGAAGCGGAACTCCTCCACCGGTCGCGGTCCGCAGTTGGGGCAGGTGATGATCAGCATCAGCGGGTACCTGTCGATCCTTGGTCGGCCATGGTGTGATCGGCCGCGAAACGGCTGAGGGCGAACGGTTCGATGAGCTCCGGTGTGCGACCGGTGGCGATCAGCTCGGCCATCGCCTCGCCGCCCGCCGGGATCGCCTTGAAGCCCCAGGTGCCCCAGCCGGTGGTGATGACGAAGCCGTCGACACCGGTGAAGCCCATGATGGGGGAGAAGTCGGCCGACACGTCGCACCGACCCGTCCACTGACGCAGGATCTTCAGATCGCGGACGAACGGGAGCAGGTAGCTCATCTTGATCGCGTTGGCCTGGAGGAACTGGAACGACGACTGCAGCGAGTAGCTGGTCTCCCGGTCGTACTCGTGGCCGATCAGCATCTGCCCGCGGGCGGTCTGGCTGATGTAGCAGAGCAGCTCGGTGTCGCTGATGATCGGGCCGAACCCCTGTGCGTAGCCGTTGGTGACGAAGGCCTGCAGGGGGTGCGTGCGCACCGGCAACCGCACACCGGCGTGGGCGGCGATCTGGCTGACGTTGCCGCCGACCGCGCTCATCACGACCCCGGCGGAGATGTCGCCGGTGGCCGTGCGGACGCCGACGACGCGGTCACCGTCGCGGATGAGGCCGGTGACGGGCGTGTTCTGCAGCACGTGCACGCCACGCTGCATCGCACCCTGCGCGTACGCCCACACCACACGGTCGTGGCGGGCGGTGGACGCGGGGATGTGATAGCTGGCGCCGAGCACCGGGTAGCGACCGCCACCCGACAGGTCGATCTGCGGTACGAGCGCCTTGATCTCGGTCGGATCGACCAGCACCGTCTCGGCACCGCAGGCGGTGTTGAGCATCGCCCGCGCACGCTCGTTGCGCATGGCCGACTCGGTGTGCGCCAGCCACAGCAGACCCTTGGTGGCGTGCATGATCCAACAGCCGGTCTCCTGCTCGAGCGTCGAGTACAGGTCGAGGCTGTGCTGGTAGAACCGGATCGACTCGGGGATGCCGTAGTTGGCGCGGATGATGGTGGTGTTGCGGCCCGAGTTGCCCGAGCCGATGTAGTCGGCCTCGAGCACGGCGAGGTTGGTGATGCCGTGCTGGGTGGCGAGGTAGTAGGCGGTCGCCAATCCGTGGCCACCGCCGCCGATGATGACGACGTCGTAGCTCGACTTCGGCTCGTGCCAGGTGAGCTCGAGCAGCGTCTCGACGAACTCGTTCATGCGCGCACCTGCCTCGTGACCTGCTTCGTGACGGTCTCGGCAAACGCCGGGAGCCGGAACCGATCGACCACCTCGTGGGCGAACCCGCTCGACACCACGAGCAGCACCCCGTCGTGGTCGAACCACAGCTTCACGGGCAATCCTGCGGCGAGCCCCTGGGCGAGCGCAGGGCGTTCGACCGGCAGCGGCCACTCGACGTGGCGGGCGATCAGTTCGTCGAACTCGGCGTACGAGAGGCCCCAGCCGACGAACGCGGTCTCGCGTTCGACGATGGCGTGCTCGTCGGGCACCTCGGCCACGACCGCACCGAACGCGATCACCTCGTCGTGGGCGATGCGGAACACGATCACGTCGCCCTCGAACCAGGCGTGGTCGAGCGCGTCGGGCGTGGCGACGACACGGAGGCCGTCGAGTCGTTCAGGCGCGTGCACGGGCACCCTCCGGGTCGTAGAACGGGGTGTGGGCGACCGTGGCCGGGCGTCCGTCGATCGTGACCGTGTCGGCCCACGGTTCGTGCTTCTGCCAGCCGAGCATGACGGCCTTGCCGAGGATCGGCGAGGTGAACGTGGATGCGACGTGACCGACGATGCGCTCGCCGACGTAGATGGGCGCACCCTCGGTGGGAGCCGGTCCGTCCATGGTGAACCCGAACAGCCGTCGCCGGTCGGGCAGGTCGGCGGTGCGGGCGAGCGCCGTGCGGCCGATGAAGTCGGGCTTGTCCATCTTCACCGCCCAGTCCATGTTCAGACGGCGCGGCGTCGAGTCGAGCTCGGTGTCCATGCCGACGATCACGTGACCCTTCTCGAGCCGCAGCGCGAACAGCGCCTGCAACCCGTGCGGGGTGATGTTCATGTCGCGGCCGGCCTTCATGAGGGCCTGCCACAGCTCGACCGAGTGCGCCACCGGGTGGTGCAGCTCGAAGCTCGCCTCGCCGGTGAACGACAGGCGCATGATGTGGCAGTCGATGCCGGCCACGGTGGCGTGCCGGTGCTGCAGGAACTTCGGCGGCTCGGCCACGCCCACTCGCTGCAGCAGCGCACCGGCGAGCGGACCGGTGACGTTGATCGCGCCGTGGGAGATGGTGCGGTCCATGATCCGCACGTCGAGGCCCCACGTGTCGATCCAGTCGCGCACCCAGGCCTCGGCGAAGGCGGCACCACCGGAGGTGAAGGTGAGGACGAACCGGTCGTCACTCTCGCGGCACACCATGCCGTCGTCGATCAGGTGGCCACGCTCGTTGAGCAGCAGCACGTAGCGGCTGCGGCCGGGGCGGATGTCGGCGATCGTGGTGGGGTAGAGGCGCTCGAGCGCCTCGACCACATCGGGTCCGGTGACGATCATCTTGCCGAGCGTCGACACGTCGCCGAGCGACACGCCTTCGCGCACCGCCCAGTACTCGCGCATGGCGTCGCCGTAGTTCCACGGACGCCACCAGCCACCGAAGCGGTCCATCTGCGCGCCCAGCTTCAGGTGCTCGTCGTGGAGTGCGCTGCGCCGGAACGGGTCGAGGAACACGTCGGCGGCGGCCTCGGCGATGGTGAGCTGACGCGACGCTGGGCGGCCGGTGAAGGGTGCCGCCTCGACGCCCTGCTTGTCGCTGACGAACGAGCGCAGGTGCGGCATGCACACACCACCCTGGCAGGTGCCGGTGCCGCACAGCGCGGCCCGCTTCACGAGTTCGAGGTGCTGGAAACCCTTGTCCCACACCATCTGCAGGTCGCCGACGGTGATCTTCGAACAGGGGCACACGAACCCGTCGACCGGCGCAGGCGGGAGGTCGAAACGCTGCGCCGCCGGACCGACGACGCGCACGTTGGGATCGCTCACCATGCGCGCGAGCAGATCGCGGGGCGCCTTGGTGCGGCTGGTGACGATCGCCGTGTCGCAGGCCTCGCTGCGCCCGTCGCTGAAGACGACGCCGGTGACCCGGCCGTCGGTGCCCTCGAAGCGGGACAGCTCGGCGATGTCGACCGTGACCGTGGTGCCGAGATCGACGCCCTTGCTGCGCAACAGATCGGCGGCACCGGCGAGGACGATGCCCCGGAGCATGTTGCCCTCGCACACCGGGTGCACCTCGGCGGCACCGGTGGCGATGACGACCTCGTGGGCGTGCACGTGGAGCATGTGCTCAGGTGTGCGCACCACCACGAGCGGGCCGGGGTAGACGCCGACCACGTCGTCGCCGTCGCCCGAGTCGAGCACGAGCACCTCGCGACCGGCGGCGCGGAGACGGGCGGCCTCGGCCGTGCCGGAGTCGCCGGCACCGATGACGGCGACGTCGACGTGGCGTCGGTGCACCTCGACGCCGGCGTGGACCGGCGACTGGACGGGGTTCTTCGGCGGATCGAGCTGCAGCGGCGGTCCGCCGACGGCCGGGTGCCGACGCACGCGCAGCCCCGGCCGGGCCGGGGTGAGGCAGGTGCGGGTGAAGGGCACGCCGTCGACGTCGGCCGAGCAGTTGCCGCAGTCACCGGTGAGGCACAGGGCGCCTCCGTGCTGCGGGTGCTGCCCCGACCGCACCACCGCCACGGCCACCGAATCGCCGTCGACGAAGTCGACCGGCTGATCATCGAGAGCGAAGCGCATAGTGTCCGCACACTAACCCACCCCCGGATCCATTCACCGCACGATCGTTCTGCGAATCACGCGACGGAAATCCGGTGCCCCGGACGATGTTCCGGTCGCGCATCCTCTCGCTGAGCGGGACGATTCGCGACCAGAACGGACGGAACGGGGAGGGGACTATGGTCGGTCGGGTGCTGACGACACTGCGAGCGCGCCAGGAGTGGCGGTTCTTCCGGGCGTTGCGCCGGGCGGCACCCGCATGGGCCGTCGCATGGTGGGCGCTCGTGGTGCTCCGCGGGGTCGTCCCCGCAGGCGTGTCGGTCGCGTTCGGCTGGCTCGTCGACGCCGTCGATCGCGGCGGGTCCCTCGCCGGGCCGCTCACGCTCACCGGCGTGCTGTTCACCGTCTCGATGGTGCTGCACCCGATGCACCAGCTCGTGAGCGCCAACCTCGGCAGCCGGATGGCCGACCACCTCTACGACCGTCTGATGGACGCGACCGTCGAGCAGCCCGGGCTCGGCCACCTCGAACGACCCGAGCTGGCCGCCGACCTGGCGATGGCCCGCGACTTCGACCTCGGCATGATGGGGCCGCCGCTGTCGATCTCGATGGACTTCGTCGCGAACGGTCTCGTGCAACTCGTGATCGGCTTCGCCGCCGGGCTGCTGCTGTTCGGCTTCACCTGGTGGGCGCCGTTCGCTCTGCTGCTGGCATGGGGGAGCACCCACTGGCTCCTGCGCGAGAGCGGCGTCTGGAAGGACCGCAACACCGACGAGGTCCGCACCGCCCAGCGACACGCCGACTACTCGTACCGTCTCGCCGTCGATGCGGGTCCGGGCAAGGAACTGCGGCTGTTCGGTCTGGCCGGTTGGGTGATCGACCGGTTCGTCGCCACCCGCACCCGGCTGTACGACCTGCAGTTCCACGCGACGCGGCTGCGTGAGAGGTCGGTCGCCACATGTCTCGCGGTCGTGGTCGTCGGCAACGTCGTCGTGTTCTGGGCGATCGCCCGGGCGGCGACCGACGGCGATCTGTCCACGGCTCGGGTCGTCGTGTTCGTCCAGGCCGCGATCGGGGTGTCGGCGCTGGCGTTCGGCGGCCTGAACTGGGCGCTCGACGGCGCGGCCGCACCGGTCGCCGCACTCGAACGGTTGGAGGCCGCGGTGGCCCCTGCCGGCGCGTTGTGCCCGGGCGGCGGCAGCGATCGACCGTCCGGAGCCGCCGAACTGCGCTTCCACGACGTCTCGTTCGCCTACGACGAGGGGAGGGCCGTGCTCGACGGGTTCGACCTCACCGTCCCGGCGGGCTCGTCGATCGCAATCGTCGGGGTGAACGGGGCAGGGAAGACGACACTCGCCAAGCTGCTCTGCCGCCTCTACGACCCGACCGGCGGGCGGATCGAGATCGACGGCGTCGCGCTCACCGACCTCGACCCGCAGGCGTGGCGCCGCCATGTGACCGCGGTGTTCCAGGACTTCGTGCGGTTCGAGATGTCGTTGCGCGTGAACGTCGCTCCGGCCGGTGCACCCGACGAGGTGATTCGGGCGGCGCTCGCCGACGCCGGTGCGAGCGACCTCGCCGGCGGCGACCTCGACACCGTTCTGTCGAAGGGCTACCCGGGTGGCACCGACCTGTCGGGTGGCCAGTGGCAGCGCATCGCGCTCGCCCGGGCCCTGTGCGCGGTCCGCATGGGGGCAGGTGTGCTGCTGCTCGACGAGCCGACGGCGCAGCTCGACGTGCGTGGTGAGGCCGAGATCTTCGAACGGGTGCTGGCCGCCGCGCGCTCGACCACCACGGTGCTCATCTCCCACCGGTTCTCCACCGTCCGCCTGGCGGATCGCATCTGCGTCATGGATGCCGGCCGGGTCGTGGAGCTCGGCAGCCACGACGAGCTGATGGAGCTCGGCGGACGCTACCGGGCGCTGTTCGAACTCCAGGCCTCGCGGTTCTCGCTCGACGCCGGCGGCCCGGCCGAACCTGAGTACGACGAGGACGGACGGGAGGTGATCCGTGAGCGCCTCTGACACGTCCACCGGATCCGGCACTCGTCCTGACGACGATCTGCCCGCGGCGTTCCCTGCGTTGTGGCGCACCTTCCGGCTCGGGATGCGGGCCGAGCCTCGCCTGCTGCTGCTCTCGCTCGGTCTCGCGCTGTTGATGATGCTGCCCGACGCACTCCTCGCGCTGTGGCTCAGCCTCCTGGTGAGCGGCATCGTCGACGGCGACGACACCAGGGTGACCACCGCAGCCATCGGGCTGGCGCTCAGCGCCACGGCGACCTGGTATCTGAGCGTGCTCTCGCAGCGTGTGCAGCGCCGGTTCCGCGACCGCATCGCGATCGCACTCGAGTCGCACGTGGCCCGCCTGCAGGCGTCGGTACCGACGATCGAGCACCACGAACGCCCCGAACACCTCGACCGTCTGGCGATGCTGCGTGACCAGGTGTTCGCACTCGACCACATGTTCATGTCGCTGTTCACCACGTTGGGCTGGGCGTTCCGATTGGTGATCACGGCGGTGCTGCTGGCGTCGGTGCACCCCGCGCTGGTGCTGTTGCTGCTCGGCGCCGTCCCGGCCTTCCTCACGTCGACCTGGCGGCCGGCCGTCGAGCGACGCGTCGAGGAGTCGGTGATCGCCAACACCCGCCTGAGCCGTCACCTGTTCGTGCTCGGCACGACCGCTGCACCCGGCAAGGAGCTGCGCGTCACCGGCACCGAGGACTGGGTGCGACAGGAGCGACGAGCGGCGTACGACCGCTGGTACCGGCCGGTCGCGCGGGTGCGAACCGCGACGGCGCTCTGGCACTCGGCGGTCTGGGCGCTGTTCGGTCTCGGCTACGTCGCGGCGGTGGCGTTCGTCGCCGCGGGACTCGACCGCGGGGTCGCCGACGTCGTACTCGTCATGGCCGCCGGCACCCGTCTCTCGTCGTACATCGGCGCGACGGCCGACGAGTTGGGGTTCCTCCGCGGGTTCTGGCTCGACGCCTCGCGGCGCCTCGTGTGGCTCGAGGACTACGCGGCCTCGCGAGACAGCGGATCCGGCGTCCTGCCACCGGGACGGCTCGTCGACGGCATCCGGTTCGAGCGGGTGTCGTTCGCCTATCCGGGCAACGACCGGCTCGTGCTGCAGGACGCCGACCTGCACCTGCCGGCGGGCACGGTGGTCGCGGTCGTCGGCGAGAACGGGGCGGGCAAGAGCACCCTGGTGAAGCTGCTCGCGCGCATGTACGCGCCGACGAGCGGACGCATCACTGTCGACGGCACCGACCTCGCCAATCTCGCCACCGATGGCTGGCGGGAACGCCTGGCGGGCGCGTTCCAGGACTTCTTCCGCTTCGAGCTCCCCGCCCAGCAGACGGTGGGCCTCGGCGATCTGCCACGCCTCGACGACCGGGCATCGGCCGAGACCGCCGTCGACCGGGCCGGCGCGCACGACGTGATCGACCGCCTCGCCCACGGGCTCGACACCCAGCTCGGGCCCACGTGGGACGGGGGAGCGGAGGTGAGCTTCGGACAATGGCAGAAGCTCGCCCTCGCCCGCGGCTTCATGCGCGACGAGCCGCTGCTGCTCGTGCTCGACGAGCCGACGGCCGCCCTCGACGCGGAGACCGAGCACGCCCTGTTCGAGCGGTTCGCAGCTGCCGCTCGGGCCGACAGCGGCGCCGGTCGGGTGACGGTGCTGGTGTCGCACCGGTTCTCGACGGTGCGGATGGCCGACCTGATCGTGGTGCTCGACGGCAACCGGGTGGCCGAGGTGGGCAGCCACGACGAGTTGATGGCCCACGACGGCCAGTACGCATCGCTGTTCAGGATCCAGGCGTCGGCCTACCGTTCGTGACCGACGGGCCCGGAAACGGTCACCGCCGGCAGGTCACGTCGGGTTCTGGTGGTGAGCGGTCGGCGCCACCATCGGGTGGGACGCCCGCTGCTGCATGTTGTCGGCGATGATCCGTTCCATCGCACCGCGCTGACGCTTGAACACCATCGGCACGAGGATCGCGAACCAGAGGCCGGCGAAGGCCACCACGGCGCTCCCGGCGATCGCCATCGGGAGATCGACCGCTCCGTCAACGGTGTTGCCGACCCGGCGGTCGGTGCGGCTCACGAGGTGGGCGATCGAGTGCTCGAGCGACCAGTCGCGGGCAGGGGTGGCCAGGAGGGCGAGCATGACGATGGCGTAGACGGCCATCAGGCTGCCGATGATTCGCATCTGCTTCATGCTCTCAGCATGCGCCCACGGGCCGAACGAGGGCTGAGTAGGTGATACGCACCCGATCCGGTGCGGTACGCAACGCCGACCGGCAGCTGCGGCGCGCGTCAGACGAAGCGGGCCCAATCGTCGAGCGCCATCCGCTCGCTGCGCAGCGCGTTCACCGGCGCATCCGGGTTGGGATGGCCGATCGAGACGCCGCAGAACAGCATCTCGTCGTCCGGCGCGCCGACGAACCCGGCGATCGCGGCGTGGCGCACCGACCAGTACTCCTGGGCACAGGTGGCGAGTCCGCGTTCGACGGCGAGGAGCATGAACGTCTGCAGGAACATGCCGAGATCGCTCCACTGCGGCGGGCCCATCTGGCGGTCGACGAAGCAGAAGATCGCCGCCGGCGCGCCGAAGAAGTCGCCGTTGCGGGCGAACTGGGAGAGCCGGGCCGCCTTGTCCTCGCGAGGAATGCCCAGGAGGGCGTACATCTGCTCGCCGACCGTGAAGCGGTTGGTGCGATACGGCTCGGTGAGGCTCTTCGGGTAGATGTCGTACTCGGGCGACTCGATCGGCGGTTGCGACGGCAGGTACTCGCGCAGTCGGGTCATCGACTCGCCGTTCACGACGTACACCCGCCACGGCTGCACGTTGCCGCCGCTCGGCGCCCGGGCCGCGTCGGCGAGCAGGTCGCGCAGCACCTGGTCGTCGATCGGTGTGTCGAGGAAGTCGCGGATCGAGGAGCGGCGGTGCACGGCGTCGGTCACGGACATGCTGGTGGCGGCGGTGGCGGTCATGACGGCCGAACGTAGCGTGACGCGACCGACGAGGTCGGACGGTGTGTCGGACGACCGGAGCGGATCAGCGCTGGCGTCGATGAGCGCCGAGGTGCATGCTGGGGTCCGTGGGAACCGCTCGCACACGCAGGCGCCGGGACGACGAGCAGTTCGGGATCGGCATCGGGATCGACGGCCAGCCGCAGGTCACGTGGCTGGGCTGGACGCGCTCGATGCGGAGCGCGGTGAACGGGGTGCGCCCGGGCACCATGCGCGGGGCAGTGCCCGTCGTGGTGTGGCTGGCCCTGTTCGTCGCGATCGTCGTCGGCGGACGCGTGCTGGTCGGTGGCCCCGGGTCGCTCTGGTTGATCGCCGCCGTCGTGGTGATGATCCCCGTGGCGGCGTGGTGGCCGAATCGTCACCGTCGCCGATCCGAACCCAGCTGAAGACGGCACCAGGTCCCTGGTGCGTCGACGGACACCTCCGAAGTGATGCGCCGTGATGCGCCGGGCAGACGTCCCGTCATCCGAGTGGCACGCGACCATCCGAGTGGCACGCGACCATCCGAGTGGCACGCGACCACCCGAGTGGCACGCGACCACCCGAGTGGCACGCGACCATCCGAGTGGCACGCGACCACCCGGGTGCGCCGAGAAACCTCGGGGGGCGGCTGGGCCTCGGAGCGTGGGTCACGCACGCATGCGCAGGCCCTCGGGGTCGAGCACCGGCTCGTGGCGCAGCGTCGCGGGACGACGGCGGCCGATGATCTCGATCTCGAAGCCCGATTCCGCGGTGGCGAGCGACGTCGGGATGTAGCCGAGGGCGAGCGACACGCCGGAGTAGTGGGCGTAGCCACCTGAGGTGATCCAGCCGACCACCTCGCCGTCGTGCCACACGGGCTCGTCACCGATCACGTCGGCGGGTGCCTCGGGATCGACGTCGACCTCGAACATGACCAGCTTGCGCTGCGGTCCACCGGCCGCGATCTCGGCCTCGACGGCCTCGCGGCCGATGAAGTCGTGGTCGAACTTGAGCACGCGGTCCATACCCGCCTCGAGCGGCGTGTAGATGGGGCGGTACTCGCGGAACCACGTGCCGAAGTTCTTCTCCAGGCGCATCGTGATGAGCGCCCGGAACCCGAACAGCCGCATGTCGAACTCCTGGCCGGCCTCCCAGATGAGGTCGAACAGGTAGTGCTGGTACTCGGGCTGCATCCAGATCTCGTAGCCGAGGTCGCCCGTGTAGGTCATGCGGCTGAGCCACACCGGGGCCATGCCGATGTTCGCCTTCCGGAACGCCATGAACGGGAAGTCCTTCGTGGCCAGCGACGTGTCGGTGAGCTTCTGCAGCACGTCACGCGAGCGGGGACCGGCGACGGTGAGGCCCACCATCGACAGCGACAGCACCTCGAAGCGGATCGGCGAGCCGGCCGGCAGGTGGTCGAGGAACCAGCGCGGGTGGTGCACCTCGGCGGCCTGCGACCCGAACAGGAAGAACTCGTCCTCACCGATGCGGCTGACCGAGAACTCGCCGACGATCTTGCCCTGCGGGTTCAACATCGCCGTCAGGTTGGTGCGGCCGATCTTCGGCAGGGCGTTGGTGAACAGGCCCTGGAGCCACGCGGCCGAGCCCTCGCCCGACACCTTGTACTTGGCGAAGTTCGACGCCTCGCTGAAACCGACGCGCTCACGAACGGCCTTCGACTCCTCGGCGACCGTGTCGAACGCGTTCGAGCGGTAGAACGTGACGTCCTCGACCGGCTCGAGACCGGGCTGCTGGAACCACAGCGGGTGCTCGAGGCCGAAGCCGGCACCCCATACCGCGTTGTGCTCGGTGAGCCGGTCGTAGATCGGCGTCGTGTGCAGCGGGCGGGCGGCGGGCAGCTCCTCGTTCGGGAACGTGATTCGGAACCGACGCGAGTAGTTCTCGCGCACCTTGGCGTTCGTGTAGGCGAGCGTTGCGAAGTCGCCGTACCGGGCGACGTCCATCGCCCAGATGTCGGCACCGGGATCGCCGTGGACCATCCACTGGGCGAGGCTGAGGCCCACGCCGCCGCCCTGCGACAGGCCGGCCATCACGGCGCAGGCGCTCCACATGCCGCGCATGCCCTTGATCGGGCCGACGAGCGGGTTGCCGTCGGGGCTGAACGTGAACGGACCGTTGACGAACTTCTGGATGCCGGCGCGACCGACGGCCGGGAAGTGCTCGAAGGCGCGCTCGAGCTCGGGCGAGATGCGGTCGAGGTCGTGGGGGAGGAGCTGGAACACGAAGTCCCACGGGGTCTGCTTTGCCGACCACACCCGGTTGTCCTGCTCGTAGGTGCCGAGCAGGATCGACTGACCCTCCTGGCGGGCGTAGATCTCGCCGGCGAAGTCGATCATGTGCGGCAGCTCGCGGCCGTTGGTCTGGTTGTACTCGATCACCTCCGGCATCGGCTCGGTCATCAGGTAGTGGTGCTCCATCGCGAGCACGGGAAGTTCGAGACCGGCCATGCGGCCGACCTCACGCGCCCAGAGGCCGCCGGCGTTCACGACGTGCTCGGCGTGGATGGTGCCCTTGGCGTCGCCGGTGGTGGGGTCGTAGGTGTGCACGTCCCACGTGCCGTCCTGGCGCTGGGCGAGGCCGTTCACCCAGGTGTTCTGGTACACCTCGGCGCCGCGGTTGCGAGCGCAGATCGTGTAGGCGTGGGTGACGCCGTAGGGGTCGACGCTGCCCTCGTCCTCGTCGTAGAGGGCGCCGACGAAGTACTTCTCCTCGAGGAGCGGGTTGAGCTCCTTCGCCTCCTTCATGGAGATGATCTCCATGTGCATCCCGAGGTAGCGGCCGCGGGCCTGCGCCATGCGCAGCCAGTCGAGGCGCTCCGGGGTGTCGGCGAGCTGGATGCCGCCGGGGAGGTGGATGCCGCAGTTCTGGCCGCTCTCGGCCTCGATCTCGCGGTACAGGTTCACCGTGTACTGCTGGAGGCGGGCCACGTTGGGGTCGCCGTTCAGGGTGTGCATGCCGCCGGCGGCGTGCCACGTGCTGCCGGCGGTGAGCTGTGCCTTCTCGACGAGGACGACGTCGGTCCAGCCCTCCTTGGTGAGGTGGTACAGCACGCTGGCGCCGACCACGCCACCGCCGATCACCACGACCTGTGCCGATGTCTTCATTGCATTCCCCTTGATGTCATTGACGTTCGTTGTGCGGCCGCGAGGCCATGATCAGATCAGAACCGACACGAGGTGTCAGAAGTCGGTGGCGACGCCACCTTCGGCGATGCGGCGGTCGACGAAGGCACGCAGCTCGGCCTGCACCTCCGGGTCCATCGCCGGCGGTTCGTACGCGGCGAGGAAACGGTCGACGAGGCCGTGCGAGCGCTGGTCGGCCGTCGGGCGACCGGCCTCGTCCCACGTCTCGTAGTTGCGCCAGTCCGACAGGAACGGGCGGTAGAACGCGTCGCGGAACCGCGACTGGGTGTGCGCCGTGCCGAAGAAGTGGCCGCCGGGGCCGACCTCCTCGATCGTGTCGATCGGGATCGAGTCGGCGTCGACCTGCACCGGCTCGAGCATCTTCGCCACCATCTGCAGCAGGTCGGCGTCCATCAGCATCTTGTCCATGCTGGCGTGCAGGCCACCCTCCATCCAGCCCGCGCCGTGCATGAGGAAGTTGACGCCGCCCATCACGGCACCCCAGAGGGAGAACACGCTCTCGTACGCCGCCTGGGCGTCGAGGGTGTTCGCGGCGCACACGTTGCTGCTGCGGTACGGCACGCCGTAGCGGCGGCACAGCTGGCCGCTGATCATCGCGGTGCGCACGTACTCGGGCGTGCCGAACGCCGGCGCGCCGGACTGCATGTCGACGTTGCTCGTGAAGCCGCCGTACATGACCGGCGCACCCGGGTTGACGATCTGGATGAACGCGATGCCGGCGAGGGCCTCGGCGTTCTGCTGGGCGAGCGCGCCGCCGAGCGTGATCGGCGCCATCGCGCCCGCGAGCGTGAACGGGGTGACCACCACGGGCTGGTTGTGCCGTGCGAACTCGATCATTCCCTGGGCCATCGGGATGTCGAGGCGCAGTGGGGAGTTCGTGTTCACGACGGTCATGACCGACGGCTCGCGATCGATCGTGGCCATGTCCACGCCACGGGCGATGCGCACCATCTCGATGCAGTCCTGGTTGCGCTGACGGCCGAGGCTGTAGCAGTGCAGGCCCTTGTCGGTCATCGTCAGGATGTCGTAGGAGGCCTCGAGGTGACGGATCGACGAGTGGATGTCGACCGGCTCGACCGGGTAGCCGGGGACGTAGTGGATCGCGTCGAGCATCTGGGCCAGCTTGAGCAGGTCGCGGAACCCCTCGCGGTCGCCGGTGCGGCGAACACCGTTGCGATCGACGTAGTTCGGTGCGCTGGCGACGGTGCCGAACGCCATCCACCGACCCCCGACGCGGATGTTGCGGGCCGGATTCCAGCTGTGCAGGGTGAACTCCGACGGTGCGGTGGTGATCGAGCGCTCGATCAGCTCGCGCGGGAAGCGCACTCGACTGTTCGACTCGTCGACGTCGGCGCCCGCCTCGCGCATGATGCTGCGCGACTCGGGGCACAGGAACTCCATGCCGATCCGCTCGAGGATCGTCAGCGAGGCCTCGTGGATCGTCTCGATCTCGTCGGCCGAGAGCACTTCGGTGTGGTTGAGCCGCATGTACGGTTGCCGGAATGGGAGTTGCTCCGGCAAGCGGTTGCGCATGCCCTCGTTCCGCTCGCGACCGCGGCGTCGCGTGCCTGCTCCGCCAGTGGTCCCGGGGTCGTCCTGAGAGGTCTCGGTCACGCCGAGCGACACTACACCGGCAGCGACTATTCCTTGTACGGTTGTCACACGAATTCGGCCGGGAATGCGGGCGCACCCCGAGGGGGCGAGCCACCGTATGAGCACGATCGTGGGCATCGACATCACCCACCACCAACTGCCGCTCGACCCGCCGTTCCCGGCCTCGTGGGACCCGCAGCCCCGGACGAAGTTCCCGGTCACGATCGTGCGGGTCCGCGACTCCGACGGACGGGAGGGGATCGGCTCGGGCGACGCGATGCACGGCTTCGCCGACTACGCCCGCTACTTCCTGGGTGAGGATCCGCTCGACATGGCCCAGCACGCCGCACGCCTGGCGAACGTCGACTTCCACGCTGGACGGCCCTGGTCGCTCGACCTCGCGCTGTGGGACCTCGTCGGCAAGATCGAACAACAGCCGGTGTGGCGGCTCCTCGGCGGCACGTCGCCACGCCTGCGCCTCTACGCCTCGACGGCCGTCCACCGCTCGATTCCGGAGATGGTGCAGTCAGCGCACCGGATGCTCGACCAGGGATTCGACGCGATGAAGGTGCGTTTCGGGCGACCGTCGATCGGCGACGACCTGGCCGTGCTCAGTGCGGTCCGCGATGCAGTCGGCGACCGCCTGACCCTCATGGTCGACTGCAACCAGGGCTGGCGGATGCCGTGGGACGGCAGACGACCGTGGGACGTCGTGACCGCCTGGGGCATCGCCGAGCGCCTCATCGCGGAGGAGGTGTTCTGGATGGAGGAACCCCTGCACCGCGGCGACTACGCCGGGATGGCCGAGCTGCGATCCAGGGTCCGCGAGGCCGGCTCGATGCTCATCGCCGGCGGGGAGATGACGCGAGAGCCCTACGAGTTCCGCGAACTCCTCGACCGCGAGTGCCTCGACGTGTTCCAGCCGGACTGCACCTGTACCCAGGGCATCAGCGGCCTGGCTCCGATCGGACGACGGATCCGAGCGACCGGCAAGGTGTTCTCGCCCCACACCTGGGGCAACGGCATCGGGGTGATGGCCAACCTCCACCTGGCCGCCGGCACGGTCGGCCAAGCCGGTTCACTGTGGATGGAGTGGCCGGAGGACCAGCCCGAGTGGAGCATCGAACGACGTGACTACCCGCTGACCGCGCCGCTGCGGGCCGATGGCGGCTGGTTCGCGCTCTCCGACCGACCCGGCCTCGGCGTCGAACTCGACGAGGCCGTCCTCGCCCGCACGGTCAGCACCGTCGCCACCTTCGACTGACCCGCCGGACGGTGCCGGTTCGGTCCCGCGGGTGCCTCGGCGCACGGTCCACAGCACGAGCGCGACCGCCGCAAGACACGCCACCAGACGCATCAGCGAACGCACCTCGGCCGGCTCGATCCAGGTCGGCTTCGGCAGCAGTGCGCTCGCGGCGATCGTCGCCCAGGGGAGCGGGTAGTCCGACTCGAGCACGTCCCACAGCAGCGCCCCGACGACGAAACCAGCGGTGTAGTACGACCAGGTCCCACCGTCGAGCAGCAGTCGGACGGAGACGCCGAGCAGCAGGGCACACGACACATGCCCTCGCAGCGTGACCCACGCGACCGCCACGAGGCACGCGCCGAGCTGGGCGAGGCGGAGCACGGTCGGCATCGTCGACGACGCTCCGGTGTACAAGCGGTACACCGAATCGGGCGCGACCCACACCGACGGCTCCACGCCGCCGACGGTGTCGCTGGAGGCGAACAGGAACGGCGCCCAGGTGACCACACCGATCGCGAGGCTCAGGCAGGGGAGCAGCACCCTGCGCCGCCACGTGTCGCTCGGTCGCATCAGCATCGGGAGCAGGAACAGCGCCCACGGCTTCACGGCGAGGGCGACACCGAGGGCCACGGCGGCGGTGACGGGGCGTCGCCGCTCCAGGGCTGCGACGGCCATCACCGCAAGTGCGATCGTCGCCGCGTCGTCGAGGTGACCCTGGAAGGCGAACGTGCGCCACCACGCGAGCGCGATCAGACCGCCCAGGCCGAGCACCACCCGACTGCGGCCGCGAGCGGCATCCATCCGGAACACCGCCACCATCGTCACGACGAACAACACGGCGACGACGAGAGGGAACGCATGCACTCCGAGGTCGGTGAGCAGTCCGATCGACAGGAGCGCGATCGGCCCCGACTGGATGTTCGGTCGCGCCGCGTACACGCGCAGCCCCTCGTCACCGACCGTGCCTCGATAGGCGTCGACGAAGAAGGTCAGGTCACCCGTGTGCGACGGGGCGAACACCGTCGCCGACACCGCCGCGGCCCCGACGAGGCCCACGAGGACCGTGAGCGCGGGACGTCCGACGGAGTGCACGGGAGATCATCGGCTCGAACGACCGCCGGCTGAAGCCGGCCGTCCGGAACACCAGCGCCAGCGCCAGCGCACAGCCGATCAGCCGGAGCCATGAACGCAGCTCCGGCAGCTCGAACCACACGTCGGGTGGCACGAGCAGGGTGGCGGTGACCGTCGCCGCCGGCCAGCGCCGCCGAGACCGCTCGAGGTCCCACGCGAGAGCACCGAGCACCAGGCCGACGGTGTAGTACTCCCACGTCGCCGGGTCGAGCGCGAGGCGGACGGCGACACCGCCGAGCAGCGCCGCCTCCGGGTGACCACGCCAGACGACCGTTGCCACCACCGCGAGGGCGACGACGAGCTGGGCCATCCGCAACGCCGCCGGCACGTCGCCGCCGACGGCCACGCCGAACAGCTGCACGACCGAGTCGGCGGCCACCTGCACCGGCGGTCGAAGACCGTCGAGTGTGCCCGACGAGGCGACGAGGAAGGGAGCCCAGCAGGCGGCGCCCACCGCGACGCTGACCGTCGGCATCGAGATGCGCCGCCAGCCCGCTTCCCCCGGCCGGAGGGTCAACGGCAGCAGGAACACCGCCCAGGGCTTCACCGCGAGCATCAGCCCGACGGCCACGGCGGCGCCGACGTGGCCACCACGTCCGATCGCGACCAGCGCGATGGAGGCGAGGAACAACACGAGCGCATCGTCGAGGTGGCCGTACAAGGCCAGGTACCACCACCAGGCGACCAGCAGGAGGCCACCGCCGAGCAGCATCCACGGCGAGCGCTCCCGGGCGCCGCGCAGCGAGGCGAGCGCCACGATCGTCGCGAAGCACAGCGCTGCGCTGCAGATCGGCACCAGGACGAAGCCACCGGGGTCGATCGACTCGACCGCTCCGGCCAGGAGCAGGGTGATCGGCCCGGACTGGATCTTCGGATGGTCGGCGTACACCCGCAGACCGGACGAACCGAACAGATCGGCAGCACGATCCGCGAAGAACCAGAAGTCGCCCGTGTCCGACGGCCGCAGCACGGTGGCTGCGAGGACGGAAGCGAGCAGCAGCACGAGGAGGACGAGCACCGTGCGGAGGCGATCGGGAGACGCGCCGGGTCGGCCTTCGAGGTGCACGGATGGAGTATCGGCACCGGTGCGACCCGGCTTGACGATCGCCCGAACCGTCGCGCCCGATCAGCGGGTCACGATCAGCGGGTCACGATCGTGCCGGCGTCGCCTCTGATCACGGCGGCAGCGTCGTCGAGCGACCCGATGATCGCCGGGTGTCCCGTCTCGTCGACGAACCGGCACGCGGCCTCGACCTTCGGTCCCATCGACCCGGCGGCGAACGCCCGTGCCCGCATCGCCGCCACCGAGGTGTGGCGGATCGGCCGGTGTCCCGAGGTGCCCCAGCCGTCGTACACCGCGTCGACGTCGGTGAGCAGCACCAGGCGGTGCGCCCCGAGCGACACCGCCAGCACTGCCGAGGCCAGGTCCTTGTCGATGACCGCTTCCACCCCACGCAAGCCGCCCTCGCCGTCGGGAGCGACCGGCACGCCGCCGCCGCCACCGCACACCACCAGCGTGCCGGCATCGACGAGCAGGCGGATCGAGGCGAGCTCGACGATCATCCTCGGCTCCGGCGACGCCACGACGCGCCGCCACCGGTTGCCGTCCCGGCCGATCGTCCAGCCGTGGTGCAAGGCGAGGTCGGTGGCCGTCGTCTCGTCGTAGACGGGGCCGACGGGCTTCGTCGGGTGGCCGAACGCCGGGTCGGCCGGATCCACCACCACCCGGGTCACCATCGCCACGAGTTCCCGTCCCGGGAGCGCGTTCGACAGCTCCTGGGTGAGCAGGTAGCCGATCATCCCTTCGGTCTCCGCGTCGAGGACGTCGAGGGGGACGGCGCCGCCCGCAGCGGCCGTCGCCTCGGCACCCAGGGCGAGCACGCCGACCTGCGGCCCGTTGCCGTGGGTGACCACCATCCGCCACGCCTCGGCGGCAGGAGCGAGTGCGGCTGCCGCTCTGCGGGCGTTGCGCAGTTGGCTGCTCCAGTCCAGCGGTTCGCCCCGGCGAGCCAGTGCATTGCCACCGACGGCCACCACGACGAGACCGTCGCCGTGGGCCATCGTCTCGTGTGTCCCCTCGGCGTTCATGCCGTGGTCGTCCGTGCAGACAGGCACGACGAGATGAACGGCGCGAGCGACGTTGCGAGATCGGGAGCACCGATCTCACGCAGCGAGTACGACGCGTGTCGGACGGGTCGATCGATCCGGATCACGCTCGAGAGGTCGATCGGCGTCCCGGTGACGACCACGTCGCACGGCGTGGCCGCGATGGTGGCAGCGAGATCCGCGAGCTGCTGCTCGCCGTAGCCCATCGCCGGCAGCACCACGCCGATGTGCGGGTACGTCGCGAACGTCTCCGCGATCGAGCCCACGGCGAACGGCCTCGGGTCGACCAGCTCGAGTGCCCCTGCGGCGCGCGCCGCGACGGTGCCGGCACCGAAGGGCATCCCGCCGTGGGTGACGGACGGCCCGTCCTCCACTACGAGCACGCGGGCGCCGGCGATCGACTCCCCGTCCGACAGCACCACCGGCGAGGCCGCCTGCACGATCACCGCATCGGGCGCCAGGCGGCACACGTTGCCGATCACGGTGCCGACATCGGCAGGCGCCGCGACATCGACCTTGTTGACGACGACGATGTCGGCACGCCGCAGGTTCACCTCGCCCGGGTACCAGCCGCACTCGTGCCCCGGCCGCAACGGATCGACGACCGTCACCATCACGTCGGGTCGGTAGAACGGCAGGTCGTTGTTGCCACCGTCCCACACGATCACGTCTGCCTCGTCCTCGGCGGCGCGCAGGATCGCCTCGTAGTCGACCCCCGCCCACATCACCATGCCCTCGCGTACCGGGAGCTCGTACTCCTCGCGCTCTTCGATCGTCGGGTGCGACGCCTCGATGTCGGCCAGCGTCGCGAACCGCTGCACGCGCATCGCCTCGAGATCGCCGTACGGCATCGGATGGCGCACGAGGGCGACCCGCAGGCCGGCGTCGCGCAGGATGCGACCGATGAGCCTGGTGGTCTGCGACTTGCCCGCCCCGGTACGCGAGGCGCACACGGCGATCACCGGCTTGGTCGACGTGAGCATCGTCGCATCGGGGCCGAGCAGCCGGAAGTCGGCGCCGGCAGCGAGCACTTCGGCCGACAGGTGCATCACATCGGCGTACGACAGGTCGCTGTACGCGAGCACGACCTCGTCGACCCGATGGTCGCGGATGAGCTGGGTCAGTTCGGCCTGGGGGCGGATGGGGATGCCGTCGGGATAGGCCGCACCGGCGAGCGATGCGGGGAACCGTCGGTCGTCGATCCCCGGGATCTGCGCCGCCGTGAACGCCACGACGCGCACGTCGGGGTCGTCGCGGAACACCAGGGCGAAGTCGTGGAAGTCCCGACCGCCCGCACCCATCACGATCACGTTCCTCACGGCGCTCATCACAGCGATCCTCCCGAGGCGTCCCCTCGCCTCGGTCTCGAGGGTTCGGGACAACGCGCTCCGAGGTCATCGTGCGCCGACGAGGCCACGCGCGACCGGGCCGTTGGACCCTTCTCGGCCGGGTTGCGCGACCCGGCCGCGGACGTCAGCTCAGGAAGCCGGCGTAGAAGTAGAGGGTCTGCGTACCGTCGGGCGCGACCTCGAGTGCCGTCATGTACATGACCGCGATCGAGATCGACGGGGGGATCACGACCGAGCCGACGGCATCGTCGTACACACCGAGGATCTGGAGGAGGATCGCCGGGCCTGCACTGCCCTGGAACTGCAACACCCCCGCCCCCAGACACGGCACCGTGAAACCACCGAGCGGCTCGGCGAAGATCGTTGCGTAGTCGTCGAACGGGGTGTCGGCCTCGACGAGCGGCACGACGACGGAGGCATAGGCGGCGTCGAGTTCGGTCTGCAGCGTCGCCAACTCGACCCCGGTGGCAGCCTGGTGGTCGACGGCGTAGCTGGCGTCAGCTCCGCAGTCGAACCCGCCGACGACGACCCGCAGGTCGGCGTCGAGTGGCAACGTCACCTGGCGGGCGACGTCGCCCACCCCGACCTCACCGTCGACGAAGCCTTCCTCGCAGAACACGTCGGGCGTGCTGCACGGGACGAACGGAGCGAGCGAGAACGTGATCGTGTCGGTCTCCACCGGTTCGCCGGCGGCCGGCTGTTGGCGGAACGCCCGGTAGATGCCGGGCGCCAGCGCTGCAGCGGGGTCGGTCGGGATGGCCGGCGACGGATCGCCGACGAAGTTCGATGCGCAGCACGGCAGGTAGGCGAGGGAGGGCATCGGGCCGACCGAGGTCCATCCGGCCGGCGCCGCGGTGGTGGTGGGCGCCTCCGTCGGCGGGGTGGTGGTGTCGGCGGCGGTGGTCTCGGGCGCCGGCTCCGTGGTCGGTGCGGCCTCGGTCGTCGGGGGTGCTTCGGTGGCGCTGGGCACCGTGGTGATCGCCGACGAGGAATCGGCGGTCGGTGTGGCGTCGTCACCGCACGCGGCGGCGAACAGCGACACAGCCGCGACGGCGGCGACGAGGGTGGCCAGACGGTGGAGACGTGTGTTCACGTCACCGAGTGTCGCGCACCGCGAAGCCCGCGGCGTGGGACAGGCGCGCCGCGTGCTCTGCCACCGCACCCCTCGCCCCGGCGAGCGCCGGACCGGTGAGCCGGAACGACGGACCCACCACGCTCACGGCCGCGACGACCTGACCGCTCGCGTCGCGGACGGGTGCAGACACGGCCGTGATGCCGCTCTCCACCGCGTCCTCGCGCACCGCAACGCCGTCCGCATCGATGTCAGCGACGAGGGCGCGCCCAACGGCCGTGCCGCGGCGGGGCACGGTGTGGCCGAGCCAACTGACGTGTCGGACGGCGTGTGTGCCCGACTCCATGGCCACGTACACCGCAGTGCGGTCGTCGGCCGCCTCGGCGAGGTAGGCGGACTCGCCGAGCGCCTCGGCCAGCGAGGCGAGCACGGGTTCGGCGAGGCGGGGGAGCGTCGCGCTCGCCGCCAGGTTGCGGGCGATGCGCAGCAGTTCGGGCCCCGGCACCCAGGCGCCGTCGGAGCGACGGACGGCGAAGCCGGCGGCCTCGAGCGAGCGCAGCTGTCGGAGCGCGGTACTCGCGCTGAGCTCGACCGCCCGGGCGAGATCGGCGAGCGGCAGCCCGTGGGGATGGTCGGCGACCTCGCGCACGAGGCGCAGGCCGCGGTCGGTCGCACGGGGGGTCTCGAGTGCTTGCGCCATGTTGCGCAGTATGGCAGGCTCTGCCGCCAGATGGAAACACCTGGGAACGCCTCCACCGCCGCTCACGTGACCCTGCAGGGCCGTGGCCTCACGATCGACGACGTCGTCGCCGTGGCCCGCCGGCACGCACCCGTCCGCCTCGCCGACGAGGCCCGCACGGCGATGGAGCGTTCGGCCGCACTGGTCGACGGCTTCGTCGCCGGCGAGACACCCGTCTACGGCGTCACCACAGGATTCGGTTCGTTGGCCGCCACGGTGATCCCGGCGGAACGCACCGCCGAACTGCAGGTCGCCCTCGTGCGCTCCCACGCCACCGGCATGGGCGACACCGTCGAACCCGAGGTCGTCAGGGCGCTCCTCCTGCTGCGCGCCCGCAGCCTCGCAATGGCGCACTCGGGCGTCCGCCCGGCGATCGTCGACCTCCAACTCGCATTGCTCGCCGAGGACATCACGCCGGTGGTCCGCGAACACGGATCGCTCGGTGCGAGCGGCGACCTCGCACCCTTGAGCCACTGCGCGCTCTCGCTCATCGGGGAGGGCGAGGTGTGGGGCCCGGACGACCTGATGGTGCCGACAGCGGTGGCGTTCGCCCGCGCCGGGCTGCAGCCGGTCACGCTGCGCGCCAAGGAAGGGCTGGCGCTCATCAACGGCACCGACGGCATCCTCGGCATGCTGTGCCTGGCGCTGCACGACCTCGGCGTGCTCGCCCGCCTCGCCGATCTCACCGCTGCGATGACGGTCGAAGGCATCCTCGGCACCGACCGCGCCTTCGCCGCCGACCTCCAGGCGCTGCGCCCCCAGGTGGGTCAGGCCGTGAGCGCTCGAAACCTCCAGCGGATCCTGGCCGGCTCGCCGATGGTGGCCAGCCACCGCACGGGCGACGGCAAGGTGCAGGACGCGTACTCGCTCCGGTGCACGCCACAGGTGCACGGCGCCGCGCTCGACACGATCGCCCACGCCCGCACGATCGCCGAGCGCGAGCTCGACGCGGCGATCGACAACCCGATGATCCTGCCCGACGGTCGCGTCGAGAGCTGCGGCAACTTCCACGGTGCGCCGGTCGCGTTCGTGTGCGACTTCCTGGCCATCGCCGCGAGCGAGCTCTCCGCGATCTGCGAGCGCCGCACCGACCGGTTGCTCGACGTCGCGCGGTCACACGGCCTGCCTTCGTTCCTCTCGCCCGACGCCGGCGTGAACAGCGGGATGATGATCGCTCACTACACGCAGGCGGCGATGGCGATGGAGAACCAGCGCCTCGCCGTACCGGCCAGCACCCAGTCGCTGCCCACGAGCGCGATGCAGGAGGACCACGTGTCCAACGGCTGGGCCGCCGCACGGAAGCTCCGTCGAAGCGTCGACAACCTGCGCCGCGTCCTGGCCGTCGAACTCGTCTGCGCCGCCGCCGCGCTCGACCTGCGTGCGCCGCTGCAGCCCGGCCCCGCCACGGGTGCCGCGCTCGAGGTGCTTCGCCGCGACGTCGCCGGCCCCGGCCCCGACCGCTGGCTGTCGCCCGACCTGCGCATCGCCGAGCAACGCCTCGCCGACGGCAGCGTGCTCGCCGCCGTCGAATCCACCATCGGCCCGTTGGAGGTCCTCTAGATGTCCGGTCCCCGTCCCGTCCGCGCCAACCGCGGCACCGATCTCACCTGTCTCGGCTGGCCGCAGGAAGCGGCCTACCGGATGATGCACAACAACCTCGACCCCGAGGTGGCCGAACGGCCCGACGACCTCGTCGTGTACGGCGGCACCGGTCGCGCGGCGCGCAGCTGGGACGCGTTCGACGCGATGGCCCGCACGCTCACCACGCTCAAGGCCGACGAGACGATGCTCGTGCAGAGCGGCAAGCCGGTCGGCGTGTTCCGCACCCACGAGTGGGCACCCCGGGTGCTGCTCGCCAACTCGAACCTGGTGCCGCAGTGGGGCAACTGGGACGAGTTCCGACGCCTCGAGGCGATGGGCCTCACCATGTACGGCCAGATGACCGCCGGCTCGTGGATCTACATCGGCACGCAGGGGATCCTGCAGGGCACCTACGAGTGCTTCGCAGAGATCGGTCGCAAGAAGTTCGGCGGCACGCTCGCCGGCACGATCACGCTCACCGCCGGCCTCGGCGGCATGGGCGGTGCGCAGCCGCTGGCCGTCACGATGGCCGGTGGCGTCGCGCTGTGCATCGAGGTCGACGCCTGGCGTGCCGAGCGGCGCGTCGAGCACCGCTACCTCGACGTGATCGCCGACTCGGTCGAGGACGCCATCGCGCGCTGCATCGAGGCGCGCGACGCGAAGCGTGCGCTGTCGGTCGGCCTGGTCGGCAACGCCGCCGTGCTCGTGCCGCAACTGCTCGCGATGGACTTCCCGGCCGACATCGTCACCGATCAGACCAGCGCCCACGACCCGCTCAGCTACGTGCCGGCCGACCTCACGCCCGAGGCGACCGCCGAGATGGCCCGCACCGACCCGCAGGAGCTGATTCGCCGCTCGCGCGAGTCGATGGCCATGCACTGCCGCGGCATGGTGGGCTTCCTCGACAAGGGCGCCGAGGTGTTCGACTACGGCAACAGCCTGCGCACCGAGGCCCAGCTCGGTGGCTTCGAGCGAGCGTTCGACTACCCGGGTTTCCTCCCCGCCTACATCCGCCCGCTGTTCTGCGAGGGCAAGGGGCCGTTCCGCTGGGTCGCGCTCTCGGGCGACCCGGCCGACATCGCCGCCACCGACCGCGCCGTGCTGGAGGAATTCCCCGACGACGAGGGCCTGCACCGTTGGATCGAGATGGCGCAGGAGCGAGTGGCGTTCCAGGGGTTGCCGGCACGCATCTGCTGGCTGGGCTACGGCGAGCGGCACCGCCTCGGCCTGCGGTTCAACGAGATGGTGCGCCGCGGCGAGCTGAAGGCACCGATCGTCATCGGCCGCGACCATCTCGACTCCGGATCGGTCGCCTCGCCGTATCGGGAGACCGAGTCGATGCTCGTCGGCAGCGATGCGATCGCCGACTGGCCGCTGCTCAATGCGCTCGTCAACACGTCCTGCGGTGCCACGTGGGTCAGCATCCATCACGGCGGGGGAGTGGGCATCGGGCGCTCGATCCACGCCGGCATGGTGTGCCTCGCCGACGGCACCGAGCTCGCCGCGGAGAAGCTCTCGCGGGTGCTGGTGAGCGACCCCGGCATGGGCGTCATCCGCCACGCCGACGCCGGCTACGACCGGGCGATCGACGTGGCGCACGAACGCGGCATCCGCGTGCCCATGATGGAGGGATGACGGAGGTGGGGTACACGATCGAGGGCGACTTCTGGCGCGACGGTGCGGCATGCGTCCGCGGTGCGTTCACGCCGGAGCAGGTCGACCTCGCACGACGAGCCGTCGACGCCAACCTGGCCGACCTCTCGCCGCTCGCGAAACGGGCGAGTGGGAGCGACGACGGCGCGTTCGTCGAGGACTTCTGCTCGTGGCAGCGCATCCCCGAGCTCGAGGAGTTCATCCGCACCTCGCCGGCGGCGGCGATCGCGGCGCATCTGCTGGGCGACACCGCCGAGGTGCGCTTCTACCACGACCACGTGCTGACGAAGGAGCCAGGTACCCGCCAGCGCACGCCGTGGCACCAGGACCAGCCGTACTACAACGTCGAGGGCCGGCTGAACCTCAGCGCCTGGATACCCGTCGACCCGGTGCCGCGCGAGTCGGTGCTCGAGTTCGTCCGCGGCTCACATCTCGGCCCGTGGTTCATGCCGCGCACCTTCCTCGACGGGCAGGCGAAGTGGTTCCCCGAGGGATCGCTCGTCGAACTGCCACAGATCGACGGCAACCCCGAGCTCGAGATCATCGGGTGGGCGCTCGAGCCCGGGGACGCGGTGTTCTTCCACGGTCTCACCCTGCACGCGGCCGGCCCGGTGCCCGGCCCGCACCGCCGGCGTGTCGTGTCGCTGCGCTTCCTCGGTGACGACATGCGCCACGTCGTGCGTCCGTGGACCACGTCGCCGCCGTTCCCCGGGCTCGCCGACGAACTCGCCGACGGCGCACCGCTCGACCATCCGCTCTTCCCCGTCCTGTGGAGCGCACGGCCGTGACCGTGCGCGAGATCGTCACGGTCGGTCATCCGGTGCTGCGCGAGCAGGCGCGAGAGGTGTCGGTCGAGGAGCTCGCGACCCCCGAGGTCCAGCAGCTCATCGACGACCTGATCGACACGATGCATGCAGCCAACGGCGCGGGCATCGCTGCCAACCAGATCGGCGTGCCGCTGCGCGTCACGACGATCGAGGTGAATCACAACCCCCGATACCCCTACAAGCCGCAGATCCCCCTCACGGTGGTGGTGAACCCCGAGATCGAGTTCCTCGACGACGAACTGGTCGAGATCAACGAGGGCTGCCTCTCGGTGCCGAACCTGCGCGGCAACGTGATGCGCCACGTCAACATCCGCGTGCGATACCTCGACCGCGACGGCGTGGCCCACGACGAGGTGAAGCGGGGCCTGACGGCCGGCACCTTCCAGCACGAGTGCGACCACCTCGACGGGATGCTGTTCCTCGACCGCGTCACCGACCCCACCACCTTCACCACGTGGGAGCAGTTCGAACGCTTCCACCGCGAGGCGTTCGTCGCGCGCATCACCGAGTTCGTGCGGCGGGTCGGGAGCTGACGTGAGCCGCGCCGCCTACCACTGCGAGCTCGCCTGGCTGGGCGGCGACCATGCCGTCGCCGACGTGCTCGTGGAGGTCGATGGCGACCGCATCGTCACGGTGACGCCGGGCAGGCGCGCCGACGACGTCCCTGAGGGAACCGTCCAGCTCGCCGGGATCACCGTGCCCGGCCTCGCCAACGCGCACAGCCACGCCTTCCACCGTGCGCTGCGCGGCCGCACCCACGACGGCGTCGGGTCGTTCTGGACCTGGCGGGATCAGATGTACGGACTGGCGGCCACCCTCGATCCCGAGTCGTACCACCGACTCGCTCGAGCGACGTTCGCCGAGATGGCGCTGGCCGGCATCACGTGTGTCGGCGAGTTCCACTACCTCCACCACCAGCGCGCCGGCGAGCCGTATCGCGAGCCGAACGCGATGGGGGAGGCGTTGCTCGCTGCAGCAGCCGACGCCGGGATCCGGATGACCCTGCTCGACACGTGTTACCTCCAGGGCGGCATCGGCCAGCCGCCGAATCCGGTGCAGCGCCGCTTCAGCGACGTGCGGGTGGAGCACTGGATCGAGCGCGTCGAGGCGCTCCGTTCCCTCGCGTCGCCGGTCGCCCGGATCGGCGCAGCGATCCATTCGGTCCGCGCCGTCGATCCCGCCTCCATCGAACAGGTCGCCCGCTGGGCCAGCGAGCACGAGGCACCGCTGCACGCACATGTGAGCGAGCAGCCGGCGGAGAACCACCAGTGCATCGAGGCGTTCGCACTCACACCGATGGAACTGCTCGCGGAGCGACACGCCCTGGAGGCCGCCTTCACCGCCGTGCACGCGACGCACCTCACCGAGCACGACGTCCGGTTGTTGCAGACGCACCGATCGGGCGTCTGCATCTGCCCCACCACCGAACGCGACCTTGCCGACGGCATCGCCGACACGGCAGCCTGGCGCGGCGCCGGGATACCGATCGCCCTGGGTAGCGACTCCCACGCCGTGATCGACCTGTTCGAGGAGATGCGAGCGACCGAGCTCGACGAACGACTGTCGTCGCTCGTGCGTGGCAACCACACGGTGACCTCGCTGCTGGAGGCCGGCACCGTCGGCGGACATCAGCTGCTCGGGTGGCCCGACGCCGGGCGGATCAGCGTCGGGAGCCTGGCCGATCTCGTGACCGTCCGGCTCGACAGCGTGCGCACCGCTGGTGTCGGGTCAGAACACGCCCTCGCGACGACCGTCTTCGCCGCAACTGCCGCCGACGTGCACCACGTCGTGGCCGGCGGCACGGTCGTCGTGCGCAACGGCGCGCACGTCACCCTCGACGTCGCTGCCGAGCTCCACCGGTCGATCGGGGCGGTGTGGGCGGCGGCAGCCGACGCAGCGGACACGCCGGAGGCGACCCGATGACCAGTCCGGACGCCGGTCGCTCCGTCGTCGTCGACGACATCGGACTGCTGGTCACCAACGAACCGGCACTCGGCGACGGGCCGCTCGGCGTGCGACGCAACGTCGCGCTCGTGATCGTCGACGGCGACGTCATCTCGATCGAGCCGGCCGGGGCCATCGCCGATCGGCGCATCGATGCCGGTGGCCGCTGCGTCATCCCCGGCTTCGTCGACAGTCACACCCACCTCGTCTTCGCCGGCGATCGCGGCGACGAGTTCGCCGCACGCATGGCCGGGGCGCCGTACCGGGCGGGTGGCATCCGCACCACCGTCGACGCGACCCGCGGTGCGAGCGACGACGAGCTGCGCACGCTCACGTCGGCCAGACGAGCAGAAGCCGCGCGGGCGGGCATCACCACCGTGGAGATCAAGTCGGGCTACGGCCTCACGGCCTCCCACGAGGCCCGCTGCCTCCACGTCGCCCAGGACTTCACCGCGCACACGACGTTCCTCGGCGCCCACGTGGTGCCGGCCGAGTTCGAGGGTCGCACGGACGACTACGTCCACCACGTGTGCACCGAGATGCTCGCCGCGGCCGCACCCCACGCACGGTGGATCGATGCGTTCTGCGAGGTCGGCGCGTTCGACGTCGACCAGTGCCGGGCCGTGCTGCAGGCCGGCATGGCCCGCGGCCTCGGTGGTCGACTGCACGCGAACCAGCTCGGGCACGGCCCCGGCGTGCAGCTCGCGGTCGAACTCGGATGCGCCTCGGCCGACCACTGCACCTACCTCGACGACGACGACATCGACGCGTTGGCGTCGAGCGACACCGTCGCCACGTTCCTGCCCGCGGCGGACTTCTCGACGCGCCAGCCCTATCCCGACGCCCGACGGGTGCTCGAGGCCGGTGCGACCATCGCCATCGCGACCAACTGCAACCCGGGCAGCAGCTACACGACCTCGATGGCGTTCTGCATCGCGCTCGCCGTGCGCGACATGCGCATGACCATCGAGGAGGCGATCCAGGCGGCCACCCTCGGTGGCGCCGCCGCGCTGCGACGGCCCGACCTGGGCAGGCTGGCGCCGGGCGCCCGTGCCGACCTGGTGCTGCTCGACGCACCGTCGTACGCACACCTCGTGTACCGGCCCGGCGTGCCGCTCGTGCACCGCACCCTGGCGGGCGGCGTCGTCATCGGGGGCCTCGACCACGTCGGCCACTAGGGTGCCCCGTCATGGCCAGGACACCCGACCTCGAGCGTCGCCAGGAGCTGCTCGACCGCATCGTCGTCTACCTGGCCGAACACGGGCTCGCCCAGGCCACGCTGCGTCCGATGGCCGCCTCGCTCGACGTGAGCATCAACCGCTTGGTGCACCACTTCGGGTCGAAGGAGGAGCTGATCACCGCAGCCCTCAACCGTGCGATGCAGCAACAGTTGGCCGTCCAGGACGCCTGGATGAAGCGACACCCGCGGATGACCCCCGTCGAGTACTACCGCCGCTGGTGGCGCTGGATGAACGCGAAGCCCGAGCACCTGGCGCTGGTGCGACTCAACTACGAAGCCGCAGCGCTCGACACCTCGGTCACCGGCCTCGCCGGGGAGGTGCGCGCCGACCAGATCGGCGTGTGGCGCCACGACGTCGAACAGCGCCTCGTCGCGGCCGGCCTCCCGGCCGACCAGGCGGAACTCGAGGGCGGACTCGCCAAGGCGACCTTCAGCGGCCTCATCATGGACCTGATCGCCACGGGGGAGCGGAAGCGTCTGACCGCCGCCTGCGACGCGTGGCTCGACCGTCTTTCCCAGATCATCCGTACCGCGAATCAGTAGGATTTGGTAGGTTCCTCTCGTTCCACATGAAGGAACTGGTCCACGATGCGGAATCGTCGAGCACGCCTCGCCGGTTCACGGATCGGACCGTGTCGGACGAAGACCGGGACCGCCGTCCCGTGCACACGGGGAGGGGGTGATCATGAAGAGCAACATCCAGCACCGCCACGCACCCATGGCCCGCATCACGCAGCCGCTCGTGCGCGACAACGGTGTCCTGCGCCCCGCCTCCTGGGAGGAGGCGCTCGACCGAGCAGCAGCCGGCTTCGCCGCCGCCCGCGACCAGCACGGCCCCAACGCCGTCGGCGTCTTCTCCTGCTCGAAATCCACGAACGAGATGAACTTCGTCGCACAGAAGTTCGCACGCGTCGCGATCGGCACGAACAACATCGACTCGTGCAACCGCACTTGACACGCTCCCTCCGTGGTCGGTCTGGCCACAGTGTTCGGAGCCGGAGGCGGCACCTCGAGTTACGCAGAGATCGAAGACACCGATGTCATCGTCCTCTGGGGTTCCAACGCGCGTGAAGCGCACCCCATCTTCTTCCACCACGTCCTGAAGGGCGTGCACAACGGCGCCAAGCTCTTCGTGGTCGACCCGCGTCGGTCTGCGTCGGCACAGTGGGCCGACCTCTGGCTCGGCAACAACGTCGGCACCGACATCGCGCTCTCGCACACCATCGCCCGCGAGATCATCCACGCCGGCCTGGCCAACACCGCCTTCATCGAACGCGCCACCACGGGGTTCGACGAGTACCGAGCCGCGGTCGAGGAGTGGACGCTCGAGCGTGGCGAGGCCGTCACCGGCGTGCCCGCCGACGCCATCCGCGAACTGGCCCACGCCTACGCGAAGGCCGACCGCGGACAGCTGTGCTGGACCCTCGGCATCACCGAGCACCACAACGGCGTCGACAACGTCCTGTCGCTCATCAACCTCGCGCTCCTGTGCGGCCACGTCGGTCGGCACGGGGCGGGCCTCAACCCCCTCCGCGGTCAGAACAACGTGCAAGGCGGCGGCGACATGGGCGCCATCCCCAACCGCCTCGCCGGCTTCCAGGACATCCTCGATCCCTCGGTCCGCGAGAAGTTCGGTGCCGCCTGGGGCGTCACCATCCAGGACCGGTACGGCTGGCATCTCACCCAGATGTTCGAGGCGATGGAGCGGGGCGACCTGCACGCCGTGTACGTGATCGGCGAGAACCCCGCTCAGAGCGAGGCCGACAAGGAGCACGCCGTGCACCTGCTGGCCGGACTCGACCACCTCGTGGTGCAGGACATCTTCCTCACGAAGACCGCCGAACTCGCCGACGTGGTGCTGCCCGGCTCGGCGTCGTGGTGCGAGAGCGAGGGCACGGTCACGAACTCCGAGCGTCGGGTGCAGCGGTGCCGGAAGGCGCTCGACCCGCCCACCGGCGCCCGCGACGACATCCAGATCATCCTCGACATCTGCCGCCGCCTCGGCCACGACTGGCACTACGGCACCGAGCCGCTCGAGGTCGCCGAGAACGTGTGGAACGAGGTGCGCTCGCTGTCGCCCATGCACGCCGGCATGAGCTACGCACGGCTCACCGAACTCAACGGCATCCAGTGGCCGTGCCCGCACGAGGACCGCCTCGAGCCGTCGTTCCTGCACGGACGCCTCTGGGCCGACGACCCCGCCGAACGCGGCCGCCTCGCGCCCTTCAGCCCCGTCGTCGACGAGCCGCCCGTGGAGGCCACCACCGACGAGTTCCCGCTCCGGCTCACCACCGGTCGTCGCCTCGACTCGTACAACACCGGCGTGCAGTCGGGCGGGTTCGACAGCCCGCTGCGCTGGGGCGAATCGATCGACGTCTCCCCGGAGGACGCGGCGACGCTCGGGCTCGCCGATGGCGAATGGGTGCGCGTCAGCTCGCCCCGCGGCTCGGTGAACGCACCCGTACGCATCGACCGTGTCCTGCGCCCCGGCCTCGTGTTCATGACGTTCCACTTCCCCGAACAGGTCGACACCAACGTGCTCACCATCGATGCGACGGACCCGAAATCGGGCACCGCCGAGTTCAAGGCCGCCGCCGTCAGGATCGACAAGCTCGTCGACGACCGCGCGTCTCAGGTCGCCGGCGCTGCAGCGGGCAACTGATGGATCTCAAGCTCAGCGCACACACGCCCACCGCCGACGAGATCGACGCGATCGACGCGTTGCTCGGCGCCACTGGCGAGTACGACCACCGACTCGCCCGCGCTGGCCACGACCTGCGCGACCAACGACACCGGCTCCTCCCGGTCCTCCACGCGGTCAACGACCGCGTGGGTTGGATCAGCAGGGGAGCGATCAACCACATCGCCGCCCGCATGGACGTGGCACCGGCCGAGATCTACGGCGTCGCCACGTTCTACGGCCTGTTCAGCACCACCGAACGATCGACTCGCCAGGTGCACGTCTGCGTCGACCTCGCCTGCCAGATCGCCGGTGCAACCGTCCCCGACGGTGCCCACGAATCACCCTGCCTCGGCCTGTGCGAGCGCGCCCCCGCCGTCCTCCTCGTCGAGGCCGGGCCGCAGGCGCGCCAGACCGTCCTGGCCCCGGCGACGCCCGTGCAGGTGCGAGCCCTGCTCGACGGCGGCGCAGCACCCGACGAAGCGCCGGCAGAGGTCGCCACCCCCCAGGTCGCGGCAGGCGCCGACGACCTGGTCCTGCTCGGCCGAGTTGGCGTCGTCGATCCCACCAGCCTCCACTCGTACCGCAGCCACGGCGGATACGCCGCGCTCCGTCGCGCGATCGAGATCGGACCGGTCGGCGTGATCCGCGAGATGCTCGACTCCGGGATCATGGGCCGCGGCGGCGCCGCGTTCCCGGCAGGTCGCAAATGGGACGCCGTCGCCCGCCAGCCCGCCCGGCCGCACTACCTCGTCTGCAACGCCGACGAGAGCGAGCCCGGCACGTTCAAGGACCGCGTGATCATGGAGGGCGACCCGTTCTCCCTGATCGAGGCGATGACCATCGCCGCGTACGCCACCGGCTGCGAACAGGGCTGGATCTACCTCCGCGGCGAATACCCGCGCGCCCGGCGCCGCCTCACCGACGCGATCGAGCAAGCCGTCGCGCACGGACTGCTCGGCGACGACGTGATGGGCGCTGGATTCTCGTTCCACCTCGAGGTCTTCCTCGGCGCCGGCGCCTACATCTGCGGTGAGGAGACGGCGATCTTCAACTCGATCGAGGGCTTCCGTGGTGAACCGCGCAACAAGCCCCCGTTCCCCGTCGAGGTCGGCGTGTTCGGCAAGCCGACCGTCGTGAACAACGTCGAGACCCTCGCCAACGTGCTGCCGATCGTGTTGGGCGGCGGCCAGGCCTACGCGAGCGTGGGCACCACCGGGTCCACGGGTACGAAGCTGTTCTGCGTGTCCGGTGCCGTCGCCCGGCCCGGTGTCTACGAACTGCCCTTCGGCGCCACGCTGCGCGAGGTGATCGATCTCGCCGGCGGTATGCGCGAGGGCAGCACGCTCCGCACGGTGTTGCTCGGCGGCGCCGCCGGTTCGTTCGCCACGCCCGACGAGCTCGACGTGCCACTCACCTTCGAAGACCTGCGCGCCGCCAAGCTCTCGCTCGGCAGCGGCGTGGTGATGGTGCTCGACCAGCACGTCGATCTCACTGCATTCGTCCACCGCATCGCTGCGTTCTTCCGCGACGAGAGCTGCGGCCAGTGCGTGCCGTGCCGCGTGGGCACGATGCGCCAGGAAGAGGTGCTCCAGCGGCTCGAGCACGGCGGTCCGAACGCCTCCGCCGATCGCGAACTCCTCGCCGACATCGGCAGGGTGCTGCGCGACGCATCGATCTGCGGCTTCGGCCATTCGGCGCACGGCGCGATCGAATCGGCCATCGCCAAGCTGGGAGTCTTCTCGTGAACGCCGTCCCCGTGGCTGCACCCACCCGCCTCGTCGACGTCACCGTCGACGGCACGACGGTCAAGGTCGCCGAGGGCACCACCGTGCTGCAGGCCTGCCGCGGTGCAGGCTGCGACGACATCCCGACGCTCTGCTATGGCGACACCCTCACCCCGAAGAACGCATGCCGGGTGTGCATGGTCGAGGTCGAGGGGTCGCGCACGCTCGTGCCCTCGTGCTCGCGCAAGGTGGAGGCCGGCATGGTCGTCCACACCGACACCGAACGGGTCCAGCACAGCCGGAAGATGGTGCTCGAGTTCCTCGGGTCGTCCACCGATCTGTCGGTGGCCCCGCACGTGGCCGACTGGAACGAGCAGTACGCGGTCGACGTCGATCGCTATGGCCCCGATCGCCGCACGAAGGCGCAACCGGTCAAGCGCGACAACGAGCTGTACGTCCGCGACTACGAGAAGTGCATCCTCTGCTACAAGTGCGTCGACGCGTGCGGTGAGCAGTGGCAGAACACGTTCGCGATCGCCGTCGCCGGCCGCGGCTTCGACAGCCACATCGCCGCCGAGTACGACGCTGAGCTGCCCGACAGCGCATGCGTGTACTGCGGCAACTGCATCGCCGTGTGCCCCACCGGTGCGCTCATGTTCACCAGTGAGCACGACATGCGTGCCGACGGCAGCTGGGACGAATCACGCCAGACCGAGACCGACACGATCTGTCCGTACTGCGGCGTCGGCTGCCAGCTCACGCTCCACGTACAGGACAACTCGATCGTCAAGGTCACCAGCCCGAGCGATCACTCCGTGACGCACGGCAACCTGTGCATCAAGGGCCGGTTCGGCTTCCAGCACGTCCAGAACCACTGATCGGGCACGATCGGGCCGGTCGCCCGACCCGACCGCGGCGAACGATCAGCGCTGAGCGCGCTCCTCTTCGTACTTCGCGATGGCGGTGAGCTGCGCGTTCAAGGTGGCGTCCACCCAACGGCTGCCGGCACCGACGACGCGGTCGTAGCTGGCCTGCACCGGGTCGAGCTGGCCGGTGAAATGCGGCATCACCTGGTCGGCGAACAGCTCGTAGTTGCGCAGCGTCGCCGGGAAGTCAGCCAGATCGGCGCCGAGGAACAGGTACGTGCCGAAGCCACCCGTCTTGTCGACCAGGCGCTGCAGCTGCTCGATCGCCATCTCGGGCGTCCCGATCACCATCCGGCCGCTCTCGTTGGCGTAGTCGATGAAGTCGCTGTAGTCGCTCGGCGGCGGGGGGGCGCTCGGGTCGCCTGTCGGGATGATGTGGCTCAGGTACTCGAACACCCACCGCAGGCCGTACTCGCAGTTCTTCTTCGCCTGCTCCAGGGTCTCGGCGATGTGCATCGGCCCCATGAGGCGCCACTTCTCCCGGGGCGCCTCATGGCCGTGACGAGCGGCCTCCTCCTGCCACACCTGGTAGTTGTAGTCGAGCACCTGGAACGCCGCCGGCTCGGTCGCTGCGATCGAGAGCATGCCCGTGCCGTACCGCCCGGCGAGCTTGGACCCCGACGGCGACATGGACGACGCGACCGCGACGTCGAAGTTGCTGTAGGGCCGGACCTGCAGCACCGCCTCGTCGCACGTGAACCAGTCGGTGCGCTCGGTGACGGTCTCGCCGGCGAAGAGACGCATCATCACGTCGAAGGCCTGCTCCATGCGCGGGCGCTGGTCCATCGGGTCGATGCCGAGCATCGCCGCGTCGCTCGTGAGCTGACCGGGGCCGGCGCCGAACATCATCCGGCCACGGGTGAGGTGGTCGAGCATCACGATGCGATCGGCCAGGATGAACGGGTGGTGGTAGGGGAGCGAGTTCACTCCCGTGCCGAGCTTGATGTGCTTCGTGCGTTCCGCCGCGGCGGCGATGAACACCTCCGGGCTCGCGATCAACTCCGAGCCGGCCGAGTGGTGCTCACCGATCCACGCCTCCGCGTACCCGAGCCGGTCGAGGTGCTCTATCAACTGCAGGTCGCGGTGCAGGGCGAGCGTGGGGTTCACGCCGGTCTTGTGCATCGGCGGCATGAAGATGCCGAAGCGGAGTGGGGCGGGGTGCGGCTGGAAGTGCGGCATGCGCGTCATCGTGACACACCCATCGATGGCCGCCTCGACTCCGAACGATCCGAGAGGACTCCCCGTGCGAGGTCTCCACGCGACGTTTCCGCGTCTCGCGACGTCAGAGGGGCCAGTGACCATGAACGACGAACTCACCGCACGCCCGCACGAGCCCTGCACTCCCGAGCCGCAGGGGCTCGACCCGCAAGGGCTCGATCCGATGGCACCGGCATCCACCGAGGGCCGGCGCGCCGACTCGCTGCAACCGATCGCCGGGGTCGGTCTCGACCTCTACGCTCGGATCGTCCGTTCCATCGCGCTGATGAACCACGATCTCTCGATGCTCGCCCCGATGGCGGCGCTGCACGGTGTGGGCCACGACGAGTGGGTGCAGGCGCGCCAGGGCTGGAACGAGCGCATTGCGTCGGACGACGCCGTCAACTACCTGTTCCGCGAGCTGTACGAGGCCGGCTGATCCCTCACTCGACCGTGCCGTAGGCGCCCTGTTCGCCCGACGTCGCGGCGGCGCGAACGTCGGCGATGGCCTCGTGCAGGTCGGCGACGAACGGTTCGATCCTGCCCTCGTGGACGGCGTTGACGGTGAAGTGCAGCGACGGGGGCGGGCCCTGGCGGTCGACGTACCAGCCGCGGCGCCAGAGCGCGTCGGCGACAGCGAACACGTCGAGCGAGCTCGGGTCGGCGGCGCCCACCGCGAACAGGGTGGCTTCCGGCCAGGCGCGGAGCACCAGTTCGGGCGTGGCGTCGATGGCCGCGGCCAGCTGTTCACATGCCTTCCTGGCCGCTGCGGTGACCCGCAGGTACCCGTCGTCGCCGAGGTGGTGGAGCACCGCCCAGGCGGCGCCCATCGGCCCGCCGCTCTTCGTGCCGAGCACACCCGACGAGCCGTAGAAGCCGCCGAGCCAGTTGTCGGTGAGGAACGTCTGGTACGACCGGAGCTGCTTCGAACGGTGCATGATCACCGAGGCGCCCTTGGCCGTGTAGCCGTACTTGTGCAGGTCGACCGAGATGCTCGTGACGCCGGGGACCTCGAAGTTCCACGGCGGGATGTCGTGGCCGAGACGGCGCAGATAGGTGAGCGTCACGCCGCCCATGCACGCGTCGACATGGCAGTTGATGTCGCGTTCGGCTGCGTTGGCGGCGATGCCGGGGATCGGGTCGATCACCCCCTGCGGGTACTGCGGGGCGGACCCGACCACGAGGACGGTGTCGTCATCGACCGCAGCGGCCATCGCATCGACATCGGCCTTCCAGTCGTCGCCCACCGGGACGCGTCGGCTCTCGAGGCCGAAGTAGTAGCAGCCCTTCTCGAACGCGGCGTGCGCGCTGGTGGGCAGCACGACGTTCGGGGTGGTGATGCCTCGTTCCTTGCGGCCTCGCTCGCGGGCACCCTTCACCGCCATCAGCAGACTCTCGGTACCGCCCGAGGTCATGAAGCCGGCACCGTCGGTCCCGGCCTGCAACCAGTCTCCGACGATGCCGACGACGTCGGCCTGCAACGTCCGCAGGCTCGGGAACGCATCGGTGTTCAGCGCGTTCTCCGTGCTGAACCGACGGTAGGCCTCCTCGGCCACCGCCACCACGTCCTCGCCTGCGCTGTACGCGAGCGTGAACGCGTGGCCGTCGCGCCATCGCACGTCGTTCGCTTTCATGCGATCGAGTCGTTCGAGGACCTCGTCGCGTCCGAGGCCGATGCTGGGGAGCGCCATGCGTCCGAAACTAACCTCGCCCGGTGCCCGACCGCTCGCCCTTCCTCCTCGATCCCGACGTGGTGTTCCTGAACCACGGTTCCTTCGGTGCCGTTCCCGGCCCGGTGTTCGCGGAGTACCAGCGGCTGCAACTCGAGATGGAGCGCCAGCCGGTGGCATGGCTGCAGCGGAGCGCCGACACGTTGCTGGCCGAGGCCCGGCGGCGGCTCGCTGCCTACGTGGGCTGCTCCGCCGACGATCTGGTGTACGTGCCCAACCCCACCACCGCGATCAACATGGTCGCCAAGAGCCTCGCCTTCGAACCCGGCGACGAGATCCTCACCACCGACCACGAGTACGGCGCGATGGACCGCACGTGGAAGGTGATCTGTGCCGCGACCGGCGCCCGCTACGTCCAGGCCCACATCCCGTTCGCCCTCACCGCCGACGACTTCGTCGAGCGCGTGTGGTCGCAGCGCACCGCTCGCACCAAGGTGCTGTTCCTCAGCCACATGACGAGTGCCACCGCGATGAGGTTCCCCGTGGAGGAACTGGTGACGCGAGCACGCGAGGCCGGCATCCTCACGATCATCGACGGCGCGCACATCCCCGGACACGTGCCGCTCGACCTCACCAGGCTCGGCGCCGACATCTACACCGGCGCGAACCACAAGTGGCTGTGCGCACCCAAGGGATCGGCGTTCGTCCATGCGCGTCCCGAGGTGCAGCACCTGCTCCGGCCGCTCGTCGTGAGCTGGGGGTGGGAGAGCGATCACCCGAGCGGTTCGCAGTTCGTCGATCACCACGAATGGCAGGGCACCCGCGACCTGTCGCCGTTCCTCGCCACACCGGCAGCGATCGACTGGGTCAACGCCCAGGACTGGCCGGCCGTGCAGGCACGCTGTCACGCCCGCCTGCGCAGCGCGCTGGCACGGATCGACGACATGACCGGGCAGCCCTCCGCGTATGCCGAGGACGGGTTCGACTGGTTCGCCCAGCTCGCCGTCGTCCGGCTGCCCGACCTCGATCCCGTCGTGTTGAAGCAACGGCTCTACGACGAGTTCCGCGTCGAGACACCCGTCCATCGCTTCCGCGACCAGGTGCTGCTGCGCATCTCGATCGTCACCTACAACACCGACGACGACGTCGACGCGCTGGTGAACGCGCTCAGCGTGCTCCTGCCGCAGCTCACCGCATGACATGGCGCTGACCTACGCGGTCGTCGCCGCCGTCCTGCTCGGCGCGTCGGATTTCTTCGCCGCACGGGCTGCGCGCACCACGGCGTCGATCACGGTGACCCGCTCCGCCGTCGCTGTGTCGACCGCACTGTCGCCCGTGCTGCTCCTCCTCGTCGACTCACGTTGGATCGCCCGCGACGTCGTCATCGGCGTGTTGTCGGGCCTGGCGATGACCACGGGGCTGTTGCTGCTCTACCGGGGCTACTCGGTGGCACGCATGGGCATCGTCGCCCCCATGTCGTCGGTGCTGCTCGCCGCCGTTCCGGTGGTCTACGACCTGCTCCGTGGGGAACGCCCGTCGGCCCTCGGTGCGGTGGGCATGGCCGTCGGGCTGGCCGCACTGGCGCTCACCGGCTACACGCCCGGCGGTACGGGCAGCGTGCGACTCGGGGCGATCCTCGGCGTGAGCTCCGGTGTCGCGTTCGGCATCGCGTTCACGTTGATGGGGGAGGTGAGTGACGACAGCGGCCTCGCGCCCGTCGTCGTGCAGCGTTTCGCAGGCCTCGCGATGCTCACCGTCGTCGGCGTGCTGGGCAGCGCACCGTTCTTCGCATCGGAGCGCATGGCCCGGCGGTCGATCCTGGCCACCGGCACGTTCGCCGTGTTCGCGATCGCATCGCTGCAGCTCGGCTTCCAGGAAGGGTCGTCCGGCCCGGTCTCGGTCGCCGCATCGCAGTTCGGCACCGTGGCGGTCATCCTGTCGGTGCTGTTCAACCGTGAACGGATGCGGTGGTGGCAGTCCGTGGGTCTCGGCGCCGCCGCCGTCGGCGTCGCGTTGATGGCCGCTGGCGGCTGATCAGCGCCGGCCGACCATTGCGTGCACGCCACCTGCGGGGACCGTGGTGGCGAGCCCGGTCGGTGCCGGCACGGCCCCGACGACCCGGAGGTCGACGTCGCGGGCGAGGTGGATCGCGATCACCTTCAACTCGGTGATCGCCATCGCGAACCCGAGGCAGCGTCGGGCACCGCCACCGAAGACGACCCATGACGAGGGCGCGATCCGTCGGTGCGCCGGATGTCCCTCGACCCACCGTCCCGGCTCGAACTCCAGCGGGTCCGGCCACCAGCGAGGATCTCGCTGGGTGATCCACGGCGAGTACATGATCATGCGGCCGGCGGGCACGGTGCGTCCGCACACCTCGACGTCGCGTTCCACCCGGCGTCCGCTCACCGCACCGGGCGGCCAGAGACGGAGCGACTCGCTGACCACACCGTCGAGCCAGTGCATCTGTTGCAGCGCGACGGCGTCCACCGGCGCCCCGTCGGGGAGCACCCGCTCGATCTCGGCGCGCAGGTCGGCGAGCACCTCGGGCCGCGACAGCAGCGCGTGCGCCATCCACGCCGCGGCCGCTGCCGTGGTGTCGTACCCGGCTGCGACGAGGCTCACCACCTGATCGCGCACCTCCACGTCGCTGAGCGCGGCCTCGCCCTCCTGTGCCTCGAGCAGCCACGAGAGGACGTCGTTGCGTTCCTGGTCCGCCGGCGCACCACGCCGTCGGGCGATCTCCGCGTAGACGAGCCGGTCGGCCGCATCACGGGCCGCCATCGCCGTGCGGTAGGGCGGGAACCACCGTCGATCGACACGCCGCCACGGGGGCCGGTTGATGTACACGAGCGCCGGTTCGAGGTGGTCGCCGAACTGCGTCGCCTGCGCCGCGAAGTCGTCGCCGAACAGGGTACGCATCACGATCCGCCGGATGCACGCCCGCATGGCGGTGTGCAGCTCCACGGTCTCGCCCTCGGTCCACTCGCCGACGGTGCGCGTCACCTCCTCCGACATCGTCGCGACGTAACCGTCGATGCGGCGACGGTGGAACGCTGGCTGCACCACGCGTCGGCGCCGGGCGTGATCGTCACCGTCGCTGACGACCAGTGCCGTCTCGCCGTCGACGGGGATGAGCGTCTGCAGGAAGTCGTGCCAGGAGAAGTGATCGGCGTGCGACGACAGGATCGTCTCGTTCGCCTCCGCACCGAACGCGTACACGAACCGTTGCGGTCCCCACCCCACGTCGACGACGTCGCCGAGCTCGGCCAGGTCTGCCAGCGCCCCGTGCAGATCGGTCGCCGCGAGTCGGGCGACGCGGAGCGATCGTCCGATCGACGGCCGCACCGGCGCCGTCACGAGGGCACCTGCTGCGACGCGGCCCCGGCAGTGGTGGCCGCCGTGACGATCATGGCCCACGCCTGCGCGAACCGTTCGTCGTCGACGTCGTTCGGCGTCCTGCCGGTGAACGCCTCGATGATCTTGAAATTGACCAACGAGCCGACGGTGACCGCGGCGATCGCCTCGGCATCGACGCCGGGGGAGCCCGAGGAGAGGGACGCGATCCGGTCGGCGGTCTCGCGGTACGTCGATTGGATCAGACGTTCGCTCATCCGTTCGAACAGCTCCGGGAACGCGTCGAGATCCCGGAACAGCACCTTCATCAGGTCGCGTTGGTCGTCGAGGGTCCGCAGCGCCGCTCGTGCCGTCTCGAGCACCGAGCCGGCATCCGACGATGCTGCCGCTGCCGCTTCGTCGCGTGCGCTGAGCTCTGCGTCGAGGGCCGCGTCGAGGATCGCGAACTTCGATCGGAAGTGCCGATAGGTGCCACCGGTGCGGGGCTGGAACCCCGCGGCCTGCTCGATGTCGGCCATCGTCGTGGCCGCATACCCCTTGTCGGCGAAGCACCGCATCGCCGCGCGGAGGATCCGTTCCTTCGGGTCGTCGCTCATACGCAAACACTTGCTTGCACCAGTGGTTCGAGTCAAGCAGACGTCGGTCGTCCCGTGCCGGCCATTGCCGGCCTGGCAGGATCGCGGCATGACCGGCAGCCTCGTGACCGTCGACGACATCAACGCGTTCCTCGAACGCGACTTCCCGGGCAACGGCAACCGGTGCGAGGCGGTGGGGGAGCGCTGGGCGACGGCGATCCTGCCGACCGATGCGGTCAACCTCCGCCCGGGCGGGATCATCAGCGGCCCCACCGTGTTCGGCATCTGCGACGCCGCGCTGTACTACGCGTGCTTCACGGCCATCGGGATCGAACCGATGACGCTCACGAGCGAACTGTCGATCCGCTTCATGCGCCCGGCCCGCGGCGAGGTGCTGCGCGCACGGGCCGACCTGCACCAGGTGGGTCGACGGTCGATCATCGGGTCGATCGTCGCCTGGACCGACGATTCGGCCAAGCCGGTCGCCGTCGCCCAGGGCACCTACGTCCGACCGTCCGCCTGATCCGGCGCCGCACGCGCCGATCGGTCCACGATGCCGGGGGAGGCGCGCCCCCGCCATCGTGACTAGGGTCGGCGCCCATGACCGAGCGCACCAAGCCCTCCATCACCATCCCCGAGGGCGAGCCGCCCGCCGAGCTCCACATCGACGACGAGATCGTCGGTGACGGCGAGGAGGCGGTGATCGGCAAGCGCGTGATCGTGCACTACGCGGGCGTGGCATGGAGCACGGGCCGCGAGTTCGACGCCAGCTGGAACCGCGGCGACACCTTCGACTTCCGTCTCGGTGCTCGCGAAGTGATCGAGGGCTGGGACAAGGGCGTTGCCGGCATGAAGGTGGGCGGACGCCGTCGCCTCACGATCCCGCCCGACATGGGCTACGGCAGCCGTGGCGCCGGCGGCGTCATCAAGGGCGGCGAGACCCTCGTCTTCGTCGTCGACCTCGTCGCCGTCCGCTGATCGTCGCTGATCGTCGCTGATCGTCGCTGCGGTGCGATTCACGCGCCGACGTCGATCACCAACCGCTGCGGGTCACGCAGCATGCTGACCCGCAGGTCACGCTCCCGGTCGAGACCGACTGCCCACACCTGCACACCCTCGAAGTTGTCGATCAGACGGATCTCCTCGATCCACTCGACGTCGTCGGGGAACAGGTCGACGGCCCCGGCGTATCCGGTCGGGACGCCGTTCGGGTCCACCTCGTACATCCACGCCTCCGCCGTGACGAGCAGGGTGGCCTCGCCGCGAATCGTCACGAACTGGTCGTCGGTCTGGCCGAGCGTGACCGGGTCGTCGGTGTAGCGCACCCAGTACCCGGGCGGGATCGCCGGCGTCGGCGCCTCGCCGGGAGCGAACTCGATCACGAGTCGCTCGAAGCACTCGTGAGCACCGGTACGGATGTCGACGCCCACCATGGAGGTGAGTCCACCGGGGAAGTCCGACTGCACGCCGTCGCGTCCACCGATCGACGGGCACGTCGGAACCGTGGTGCTGGTCGCCGCCATGGGCGTGCTCGTGCTGCTCGTCGCCGGCGCAGGGACCGGGGAGCTCGTCCCGGGCGCCGACGTCGCCGGGGGAGTCGTCGCCGGGGGAGTCGTGGGGGTGACCGTGGCCGCGACTTCGGTCGTGGTCACGTCGGTCGTGGTCACGTCGGTGGTCGCCGCGCTCGCGGTCGTCGCCGGCGCGGTGTCGTCGCCCGCCGAACACGACACGATCGACAACGACATGGCCGACAACGACATGACCGACCACGCGACGGCCAGCGCAGCGCTCCGGCGACCGGCGGCGAACGACCGGGGGACGATCACGGTGGTCATGCGCTCATCGTGCGCCCGGCCGGCGGCGCTGCCAACGGACCGAGGTCCTGATCGGTGGCCCCACGCCAAGG
>CAUJET010000216.1 GCA_963169665.1 Actinomycetota bacterium
GTTCGCCGGCTGGGTGCCGCACCAGACGATCGCCTACCTGTGGCCGTCGGGTCCCTGGTTCTGGGTCTTCGATCGGCTCGGCGTGCCCGATTGGATCGCGCACCGGCTGTGGATCGGCACGCTGCTGTTCCTCGGTGGCGCCGGCGTCCGCTGGGGCGCACGCCAGCTGGGTCTCGCCACGAACGCGGCGTCGGTCGCCGGCATCGTCTACGCGCTCTCGCCGTACATCCTCCCGTACGTCTCGCGCACGTCGGTGATGCTGTTGCCGTGGGCCGGCGTGGGCTGGCTCGTCGGGCTGACGGTGCGCGCCACGGCCCGCACCCGATGGCGCGACGTCGGCCTGTTCGGCCTCGTCGTGCTCACGATCGGAGCGGTGAACGCCACCGCGCTCGCGCTCGTGGCCCCGGCACCGGTGCTGTGGTTGCTGCACGCCGCGTGGCAGCGGAGCATCACCTGGCGCACGGCGATCGTCACCGCGATCAAGCTCGGCTCGATCAGCATCGTGGTCTCGCTGTGGTGGATCGTGATGCTCGTGGTGCAGGGTCGGCACGGGGCCGACGTCCTCGCCTTCAGCGAGACGCTCGACGCGGTGTCGCTCACCTCGGTGAGCACGGAGACGCTCCGCGGGCTCGGCTACTGGCTGTTCTACGTGCGCGACCCGTACGCGTTCACGACGACCGCAGCGATCGATCACCTGGGCAGCACCCAGGTGATCCTCGCCGGCTACCTGCTCGTGGTGCTGTGTCTCGCCGGCCTCGCGTTCGTGCGCTGGTCGCAGCGCAGGTTCGCTGCCTGGCTCGTGGTGGCCGGCATCGTGCTCGCCGTCGGGGTCCATCCGATCGACGACCCGTCGCCGCTCATGGCGCCGCTGCGCGACTCCGCACTCGGCCTGGCCCTGCGCAGCAGCACCCGGGCACTGCCACTGGGCGGGTTCGGGCTCGCCCTCGGTGCCGGTGCGCTCGTCACCCTGGCCGGTGGCATCCGGATCCGGCGACGCCAGCTCGGCGGTATCACCGCCGCCGCGCTCGTGCTGATCGCCCTCCTCGGCCTGCCGGCCGCCACGAGCGGCGGCTACGTCGACGTCGCCCTCGAGCGCGATCAGGACGTGCCGGCTGCGTGGGACGACGCGGTCGCAGCGCTCGACGCCGGATCGTCGGAGTACCGCGTGCTGCAACTGCCGGGCTCCGAGTTCGGCGCCTTCCGGTGGGGCTACACCGTCGACCCGCCGTTGCCGGGCCTCACCGACAAGCCGCTCGTCACGCGAGACCTGCTCCCGCTCGGCAGCCCCGGCGCGATGGACCTGCTGTACGCGCTCGACAACCGGTTCCAGGCGGGCACGATCGACCCGGCCGCGATCGCACCGATCGCACGCCTGCTCGGCGTCGACACGATCTGGGTGGCCAACGACCTGGCCTTCGACCGTTTCCGCACCCCGCGCCCGGAGATCGTCTCGGCGCTGTTCGGCGCCGCCCCGGCCGGACTCGGCGCGCCGACGGCGTACGGCGATCCCGCCGTGAACGTGCCCGACATCGCCATGGTCGACGAGCAGACGCTCGCCGTGTCGACCATCGGCTCGCCCCTCGCTCCGGTGGAGTTGGTGCCGGTGGAGGATCCCCAGTCGATCGTGCGCACCGCGACCGATGTGGTGGTGCTGGCCGGCAGCGGCGACGGCGTGGTCGACGCAGCAGCAGCCGGCCTCCTCGACGGCACCGAGGCGATCGTCTACGCCGCCGATCTGCCCGCCCTCGCGGCCGCAGGGATCGGCGACGACGCCGTGCCGGACGACGCCCTGCTGATCGTCACCGACTCCAACCGCGACCGGGCCTACCAGTGGCGCGGCTCGCAGGACGTGGCCGGCCTCACCGAGACCGGCGGTCCGGGGCGAGACGCGCTGCGCGAGGACGTCGCCGATCAGCGTCTCGCCGTGTTCCCCACCGAGGACGCCACCCAGCAGACGGTGTCGGTGCTCGACGGTGGACTCGTCGTCCGCGCCACCGGCTACGGCGAACCGTTCGCCTTCCGACCCGAGGACCGCCCGGCGATGGCGGTCGACGGCGACCTCACCACCGCATGGCGGGTCGCCGACCGCTTCGATCCGATCGGTGAGCAGATCGAACTGAGCACCACCGACGGCCGGCTGCAGCTCGTGCAACAACAGGTGCCGACCGCCAACCGCTGGATCACGCAGGTGCGCGTCCAGGCCGGCTCGACCGATCAGCTCGTCGATCTCGACGAGTCGTCGCTCACGCCGACGGGGCAGTCCGTCGAGATCACCCCCGACGAGCCGGTCACCCTCACGATCACCCGGGTCGACGCGCTGCCGGGCGGCACCGACTCCGGGGCGAGCGCGGTCGGTTTCGCCGAACTCGGACCGATCGCCGCTGAGACCGTGCGGGTGCCCACCGCCGGGCTCGACGAGCTCGACGCCGACCGTCCCGTCGCCATCGTGCTCACCCGCGACCGGGTGCGGGCGACCGACCGTTGGCGCAACGACCCCGAGCCGGCGCTCAGCCGCACCTTCCAGCTGCCGGAGGCACGCGAGTTCGACGCCACGTTCACGTTGCGTCGCAACGACCGCGCAGCCGACGGGCTGGTCGATGCACTGTCGTCGTCCACCGAGTCGCTGCTGCCGCTCGCCACGTCCAACCGACGCCTCACGGGCGTCCCCGCCGCCCGTGCCGTCGCCGCGTTCGACGGCGATCCGTCCACCGCGTGGACCACCCTGTTCGGCCAGGCGGTCGGATCGTCGATCACCGTCGAGGCCACCACGCCCATCGACGGTCCGCTCACGCTCACGCAGCCGGTCGACGGCCTGCACAGCCCGATCACGGGGATCACGATCACCGCGGCCGACGGCGAGCACACGATCGAGGTCGCCCCGCCCGACCCGAACGGGATCAGCACGATCGATCTCGCCGACCCGCTGCCCGCCGGCACCCTGACGTTCACGGTCACCGGCGTCGAGTCGCGCACCACCACCGACCGTCGATGGGCCGAACCCGTGCAACTGCCCGCGGCGATCGCCGAGATCTCCGGCCTCACCCTCCTGCGGGCGCCGGTGGCCGACCTCCAGCCGTGTCGCACCGACCTCGTCCAGGTCGACGGCGCGCCGGTGGGACTCTCCATCACGGGCGAGCAGATGACCGCCCTCGCGGCCGGCACCGCGGTCGACGTCACCCTGTGCGAACCCGCCGACGGCTCGCTCACGCTCGGCGCCGACACGCACCGGATCACCACCACCCCCGGCCTCGCCACGGGCATCGACGTCGATCGGATCACGCTCCGCTCGGGCCTCGCCCAGGGCAGCGCAGGCGCAACCGGTGCTGCACCGGACGCCGGCGGCGCCCTCGAGGTCGACCGCACACGCACCACCCGCACGGTCACCGTCGACGCCTGCCCCCGAGGGTGCTGGCTCGTGCTCGGCGAGGGCTACAACGCCGCCTGGGAGGCGAGCACCGACGGCACCTCGCTCGGCGCGCCCGTGCAGATCGCCGGCGGCTTCAACGGGTGGTGGCTCCCCGCTGCCGACCAGCCCCGCACCGTCACGATGGACTGGACACCCCAGTCGGGTCTCAACATCGCACTGCTCGTGGCCCTCGCAGGCGTGCTCGGATGCATCGTGCTCGCCGTCGTCGACCGCCGGGTGCTCACGGTCACGCTGCCCGTGCAACCACCGCTCCCCGACTCCTCGCTCTCCAGCGCGATGGGTGACGAGCCGCGCAGCGACGTCCTCGTCGCCGCAGCGGTCCTCGTCGCTGCCGCCGTGCTGGTGATCGCACCCACCTGGGGCCTCGTCGCGGTCGTGCCCGCAGCCGTCATGGTGCTCACCCGCCGCAGCCGCCCCGCTGCCCTGGCCGCCGCAGTGGCCGTTGGTGTGCTCGGCCTGCTCGTGGCGTGGCGTCAACGCCGCGACCGCTACTTTCCCGACGCGGCCTGGCCCGGCAACTTCGAGGACCTGCACCGCGCCGGGCTGTTCGTGGTCGTGCTGCTCCTCGCCGGCACCGTGTTCGACCGGGTCGACCGTGCGGCCGACGACAGCGCCGACGACGACAGCGCCGACGACGACAGCGTCGACGATCGGGATGTCGACGATCAGGACAGCGCGATCGACACCAGCGACCCGGCCAGGTAGCGCTCGGCCACCCAGTACCCGGCCTCCGGGCTCCAGTGCAGTCCGTCGGGCCGGAGCTGCCCGTCCTTCGTGCCACCCATCGCCTCCAGCCAGGCACGCAGGTCGAGGACGTCCACCAGGCCGTCCGCGCCGGCCGCGACCTCGTCGATCACGTCGAACTGCACCTGATACCGGGCGGGGTCGAGCATCTTCACCTGCTCGCCCTGGAACGGGGCGATCGGATGCGGCGGCAGCACCCAGGCGACGTGGCGGACCCCGGCAGCAGCGAGCCGGCCGGCCATCGCCGTGTAGTCGAGCAACATGCGGTCGCGAAAGCGTGGATCGAACGGGCTGATCGGGCCCTCGGGCGCGTCCCACACGCGGTCCTCCACGTCGCGCATCGTCACCATCAGCAGCACGACGTCGGGCTGCAGATCGGCGAGCAGCCCCGGCAGGCGGACGTCGAGCAGGTCGTCGCACTGTCCCTGGAAGTCGATCGCGCCGTCGGTCGGCACGGTGCCGGTGCGCAGGAACCCGCACCCTGCCACCGACGCGTCGGTCACCTGTGCGCTGTCGGGATGGTCGGCGGCCCACGCGGCGAGCCCGGCCGCGGTGTACTGGGCGGTCGAGTCACCCACCACCATGATCCGCACCGGCCGGCTGACCGACGGGACGGCGACAGGCGCCGGCTGGGTGGAGGACGTGGGCGTCGCCGTGGCCGGCACGGACTCGTCCACGACCTCGGTCGTGGATGCCGCGGTGGCTGGTACCGACTCGCCGACCGTGGCCAGCGGCGCGAGCGTGCCGTCGACCGGTGCGATGGTGACCGCAGGATCGACCAGCGGCACGGCCACCGGCGCCGAAGCGGCCGCCGGCACACCGATCACCACGAGGGCGGCCACCGCAGCGGTCGCCAACGCCCCACCGACCAGCGGGCGCGACCACGACGGATCCCACCGGCGCACCGGCTGCTCGAGCACCAGCGACGACAGCGTGGCGACGGCGAGGGTGACGGCGAGCCGCACCGCGAACAGCGCTGCGCCCGAGGCGCCGACACGTTCCTCGGTGAGCACCGTGAAGATCGGCCAGTGGTACAGGTACAGCCCGTAGCTGATCGTGCCCGTCCACACCACCGGACGCAGCGAGAGCAAACTGCGCAACGGCGAGGCGTGCTGCAGCCCGGCGATCAGCGCGGCGCTCGCGAGGGCGAACACCCCGAACCAACCGTCGTACGCCGGACCGCTGCCGGCCGGCCAGGTGACGGCGGCCCACACCACGACCGCGAGCCCGACGGGTGCCAGCCACACCGACCAGGCGCGCCACGGCCCGCGGAGGTGGAACACGGCGGCGAGGGCGGCGCCGACCAGGATCTCCCCGGCGCGGGCCGGCGTCGCCCAGTACGCAGCGTCGGGACCCCAGACCGAGGCGATGACCGGAGCGGCGCCGATGGCGACCAGGGCGACCACACCGATCGACCGGGCGACCGCGTCGGCCGACCGGAACACGCGGAACAGGCCGATGACGGCCAGCGGCCACAACCAGTAGAACTGCTCCTCGATCGCCAACGACCAGTAGTGCTCGAGCGGCGCGACCCGGCCGAGCGTCGCGTTGGTGAGGTCGGCGTAGCTGTCGCCGCCCCACAACTTCACCCAGTTCGCCACCTGGAACAGCGCGCCCAGCACGTCGCGGCGCAACGACGTGAACTCGTCGAACGCTCCAGCAGCAGCGGCGAGCGAGATCGCGCCGAGGCAGGCCAGGCTTGCCGGCAGCAACCGCTTCATTCGTCGGGCGTAGAACCGTCCGAGTGCGATCGTGCCCGCTCGGGCGTGCTCCACGAGCAGCAGCGAGGTGATCAGGTACCCCGACAGCGTGAAGAAGACGGACACGCCGACGTAGCCGCCGCTCATCCACGAGAAACCGCCGTGGAACACGAGCACGAGCGCCACGGCGACGGCCCGGACGCCGTCGAGGGCGGGCTGGTACGCGATCGTGCGCCGTTCCCCCACGATGTCGTTCACCGCGACCCCACCGCAGCGTTCACGAGCCGTCGCCGGGCGCGTGCGTCGCTGCCCGGGCTGCGTCGCGGCGACGGTCGGCGAACGTGACGATCGCCAGCGCCGCCAGCACGATCACCGTCGGTTCCATCGACGATCGGATGCGGTGACCTCCGTAGAACACGACGGTGGTGATCGTGACCGACGCGACCGGGCACAGCAGCAGCCACAACGGCCAGGTCGCCGGAGCGCTCCGCCGCCGCAGGACCACGCCTCCGATGATCGCCGCGACGGCGAGCCACCACCACATCACGATCCCCGCCCACGACGCCCAGCGATACCGCTCCTCGCCCACGTCCTGCGCGACCAGGCTGTCGAGCCCGTACAGGTCGAGTGTGCGTCCGATCCGGGCGGCGACGACCTTCGGCAGCTCGCCGAGGTGTTCCTTGGCGTAGTCGATCGCGAGGTCGCGCTGTCGCGCCGACCGCACACTCGGTTCCTCGTCCATCGCGTAGTCGGGGTCGGCCACGACGCACAGCAGCGACCAACCACCGATGTTCGGGCCGGCGAACGAGGCGTCGCAGTAGCTGCCGAGCAGCGTGGTGCCGTCGTTGGTGGTGAGCGTGACCGTCTGCTCGAAACGGGCCAGGTTGAACACGACCCAGGGCGCCACCGTCACGAGCGACGCCACACCGACCGTCAGCGGGATCAGCAGCGATCGCCCCAGGCGGGCACTCGTGGGCCGGTCGCGGAGCAGCCGGACTCCGACCAGCAACATCACCGCCGGCGTCAGCAGCGCGAGCTCGCTGCGAGCGAGCGCGGCGAGTCCTGCGAGCAGGCCGGCGACCACCGCCGCCGACACGGCCTGCCGACCCGCTCGACCCACCTGCACGCCTCCATCGTCAGGGGGCGCGGCCGACAGCGCCGTCGGGGCGCCCACCACGGCGAGCAGGCGGTGAGCGGCCCACAGCGCGAGGCTCACCACGAGCACGCTGATGCTCTCGGACATCACGAGCCCGTCGTTCATCCACAGATTGGGATACACCGCGGCGATCGCTGCGGCGACGAGCCCCACGCGCGCGCCGCCGATCCGGCGCGCCAGCAGACCGATCACGACGATCGTGGCGATCCCGCACACCACCGTCACCAGGCGCTGCCACGGGACGGGATGCTCCACCCAGCTCACGGTGGCGAGCAGTACCGACGTGAGCGGCCCGTGCTCGGCCCCCGGACGGTCGACGAAGATCTCCCGGAACCACACGCCGTCGACCAGCTGCTGCGCTTGCGCCGAGTAATAGAGCGAGTCGTTCAGCAGCAGCGGCTGGTCCCACTTGTCGAACGCGAGCACGCCGAGACGCCAGATCGCGCCGACGGCGGTGATCAGGGCGAGGCCCAGCGGGAAACGCCCCGATCGAGGCTCGGGTTCGGTCTGGACTGCCTGCATGCTCCCGGAAGTATCGTCGGTCACCGGTGCCGGGGGCACGCACCGATCGCACGAACCCGAACGACGCCCCACGATCCCAGCCGACACCCCATCCCCGACGAGCGCGAACGAGCGCTGGAGCACCACGACCGATGTCATCCGACCTGTTGGCGTTCGACCACACCCGGCACCTCGTGCCCGGTGCGCGCCCCGACGCGGGACCGACGACAGCGGTGTGGCCCGGGGTGGACGACACGGTCGAGATGACGCGAGTGGCGGTGGGTCCGGCGTGCACGCCGACGCCCGATTCGAACGCGGCGCAGCACTGGCCGGCGCTCGACGGTCTGCGCGGGCTCGCGGTCGCCGGTGTGGTCGCGTACCACCTGGGGTGGATCTCCGGCGGCTTCCTCGGCGTCGACCTCTTCTTCGCCCTGTCGGGATTCCTGATCACGACGTTGCTGGTCCGTGAGCATCGGGCAACCGGCCGGATCGACCTGCTCGCCTTCTGGGGACGGCGGTTCCGCCGCCTCCTCCCGGCGGTCATGGCACTGATCGCCGGCGTCCTCGTGTGGGTCGCCTGGTTCGGCACCCCGGCGGAGCAGGCGGGTGCCCGCGGCGACGCGCGTTGGGCCATCCCGTACCTCGCCAACTGGCACCTGGTGTCGGCCGCCCGCGACTACTGGGCGTCGGCCACCGATGCATCGGTCTTCACCCATCTCTGGAGCCTGGCGATCGAGGAGCAGTTCTACGTCGTGTGGCCGCTCGTCGCATGGTGGGCGCTGCGGTCCCGCAACGGCGAGCGTCGCCTCGCCCGAGTGACGGCGGTCGGGTTCGTCGCGTCGGCCCTGACGATGGTGATCCTCGCCGGCGACGTCGCTCCGAGTCGCGTCTATCTCGGCACCGACACCCGCGCCGCCGCCCTGTTCGTCGGCGCCCTCGTCGCGCTCAACCCGGTTCATCGACGACTGCGAGCGCTCTCCACGTTCCGACCACAACGGGTCGAGCGGCTGATCGTCGGCATCGGGATCGCGCTCGCGGTGTCCTGGGTGATCGGCGGCGACCACGTGGACATACTGCTCCGAGGCGGCCTCCTGCTGCACTCCACGCTCGCCGCAGTGGCCGTCGGTCTCATCGCCGTCGCCGCCCCCTCGACACGCGCTGCAGGCCAGCTCTCACGTCCGTGGCTCACCTGGCTCGGCCGCCGGTCGTACGGCATCTACCTCTGGCACTGGCCGGTGATCGTGCTCGCCGAACCACGATGGACCGCGCTCCCGTCACCGACGCGCGACCTGGCGATGATCGCGCTGTCGCTCGCCCTCGCCGAGGGCTCCTACCGGCTGCTCGAGCATCCCATCCGTCGACGGGTCGACTGGGCCGCGGGCAGCCGGGCCGCCTGGGCGACGGTTGCCGTGACCGTGCTCGCCGTGACGGCGGCGATCGTCGCACCGTCGGGCAGGGGTCACGTGGCCGACTTCGTGTTCGTCGCACCGGTCGCACCGGCCGCACCGGCCGCACCGGCCGCAGCGGTGACACCCGTAGCGGGATCGGTCGATGCACCGACGCCGGTCGTCCCAACCACCGAGCTGCCACCGGCACGGCCCACCCCGACGACCGTCCCGGTTGCCTCCTCGGGCTCGATCGACACCCCGACTGGCCCGGCGACCGTGGGTGATGCCGTCGCCGCCGGTGCGAACTCGGCGACATCGGTCGTGCCGACGCTCCGGCAGCCCACGGCGCCCGCGCACATCGCCGCACAGGTGCTGTGGATCGGCGATTCGGTCGCCGCCGACCTCGCACCCGCCCTCACCGCGGCGTTCGCCTCGGCCGGCGTCACGTGGCTGGATGCCGCGGGCGACGGCCTGCGCCTCACGCCCGGCGGCGGTGTCGATCCGCTCGATCTCTACCCCCGAGTCCTCGCCGAGCGCACCTTCGACACCGTCGTCGTCCAGCTCTCGTACTGGGACTCCCCTGCCGACATCGACCAGCTCCGTCGATCGCTGGGGTGGTTCCGCGATCAGGTGTTCGCACGCGGCGCCCACCTGGTGTTCGTGACCCCGCCGCCGGTCCGCGAGGACCTGGTCGATCCCGGCCTCGCCCGCCAGATCGAGGTCGCCGCCGAGCTCGTGGCCGCCGGCGAGGGTCGTGTACACCTGGTCGACTCGATGCCCGCCTGGGGACCGACGATGGCGTTCGACATCGACGGCGACGGCGCACCCGACCGCAAGCCCGACGGCGTACACGTGTGTCCGCAGGGTGCGGCCCGATTCGCGGCCTGGCTGGTCGGTGACCTCGGCATCCGCTTCGCCGGCATCGCCGTCGCCCCGCCGGAGACGTGGGTGGCGGGCGACTGGACGTCCAGCCAGCGCTACGACACCCCGACCGGCGCCTGCGTCGCACTCGGCTGATCCACGTCCCGGCCCCGGTGCACGCCGGGTAGCGTCGGCGCCCGTGGATGACGGGGCACAGGCGGGTGGCGGCCGCACGATCACCTACGAACCGGCCATCGACGGCCTCCGGGCGCTGTCGATCGTCGGCGTCCTGCTGTTCCACGCCTGTGCCACGTCGTCGCTCCCCGGCTGGTTCCGAGGTGGCAATCTCGGCGTCTCGGTGTTCTTCACCCTCAGCGGATTCCTCATCACGACCCTGCTCGTCACCGAGTTCGAACGTCACGGCCGGATCGACCTCGCTCGGTTCTGGACGCGCCGCATCCGTCGGCTCGCGCCCGCCTCGCTCACCGTCATCGGACTGGTGGTGCTGTTGTCGGCGACGGACTGGTTCGACCTGCGACGGTCGGATGCGTGGGCCGCGGTGTGGAGCGTCACCAACTGGCACGTGATCGCCGGCGGGCAGGACCGTCTGCTGCAGACGATCGTCGGGCCGCTCGGGCCCACGTGGTCGCTCGCCGTCGAGGAGCAGTTCTACGTGTTGCTCGCGGTCGGCGTGTGGCTCGCGACGCGAACCGGACGCCCGGTGCGCACCATCGCGATCGGGGCATCGATCGCCGTCGCCGCATCGATCGCGCTCGCCAACTCGGTATCGGACTGGTCGCCGCGACTCGAGTTCGGCACCGACGTCCGCGCCGCAGAGCTCGCCGTCGGCTGCCTCCTCGCGATCACCTTGCACGGCCGGCGCGACCGTCTCGCGTCACGACCCGGAGTGGGTGACGCGGTCGGCGTCGCGTCGATCGCCGGTCTGATCGTGCTGTTCCTCACCGCCGGCACCGCACCTTGGCTGCTGCGCGGCGGTCACGTGCTCGTCGCGTTGGTGTCGGCCGCGGCGATCACGGGCGTGCTCGCCCACGGCCACCTCCATCGGACGCTCGCCATCACGCCGCTGGTCGCCGTCGGCCGCTGGAGCTACGCGCTCTATCTCGTGCACTGGCCGGTGTTCCTCGTTCTCACCGAGGACCGGACGGGCCTCGACGGCGTCGCGCTCGTGGCGGTCAAGATCGCAGCGGCTGCCGTGCTCGCGGTCGCGGTCCACCTCCTGGTCGAGCAGCCGATCCGTGGCCTCCGCACGCCCACCCGTCCCACCGTACTGGCATGGATCGGCGCGTCGGCGCTGGTCAGCGTTCTCGCGTTCACGCTGCCGTGAGTACCCTTCGGTGAGCACCATGGAGCCGACCACCGACCCCAGCACCACCGACGCCGGCACCACCGACGCCATCCGTGCCTCCGCCCAGGCCACCGTGCTCGACGTCACCGTGCCGGTGTACAACGAGGCCCACGTGCTCGAGTCGAGCATCGCCACGCTGCACGCCTACCTCAGCGCCCACTTCCCGTTCAGCTGGCGCATCACCGTGGTCGACAACGCGAGCACCGACGCCACCCTCGACGTGGCCACGCGGTGCACCGAACGCTTCACCGACGTGCACGTCCTGCACCTCGACCGCAAGGGCCGCGGCCTGGCACTCCGTGAGGCGTGGAGCCGGAGCGAGGCCCAGGTGTGCGCGTACATGGACGTCGACCTGTCCACGGGTCTCGATGCGCTCCTCCCCCTCGTCGCCCCGCTCATCACCGGCCACAGCGACATGGCGATCGGATCACGCCTGGCGCCCGGCGCGTCCGTCGCCCGGGGTCCGCGGCGGGAAATCATCTCGCGCACGTACAACGTGATCCTGCGCACCGTGTTCGCGGTCCGCTTCCGCGACGCCCAGTGCGGCTTCAAGGCGGTCCGCACCGACATTGCCCGTCACCTGCTTCCCGCGGTCGAGGACGACGGCTGGTTCTTCGACACCGAGCTTCTGCTGCTCGCCGAGCACAACGGCCTGCGCGTACACGAGGTGCCGGTCGATTGGGTGGACGACCCCGACAGCCGGGTCAACGTCCGCCGTACGGCCACCGACGACCTCAAGGGCGTCTGGCGCATGGCGAAGAGCTTCGTCCGCGGCGGCGGTCGGCTCGACCTCGGGCCACTCAGGCGGGCGCCGCTCACCGAGGACTTCGGCCGGCAGCTCGTCGGCTTCGCCGCGGTCGGTCTCGCCAGCACCACCGTGTCGCTGCTGTTGTTCCTGTTCCTGCAGCAGCACGTGCACCCGGTCTGGTCGAACATCATCGCCGTCGCGGCCACCTCGCTCGCCAATGCCTGGGCGAACCGGCGCTTCACGTTCGGGCACCGCAGTCGCGTCGACCGCGGCCGCGACTATCTGGCTGCCACCGCGATCCTGTTGACGTCGCTCGGCGTGTCCAGCGGACTCCTCGCCATCACGCTCTGGGCCGACGGCGGGTTGCTCGCCCAGTCGCTCACGCTCATCGGCGCCTGGGGCCTCGCCGCGGTCGGCAGGTTCGCCCTCCTGCGCGCCTGGGTCTTCGCCGCACCGCCGGCCGTCGAGTCGGGCACCTCGGTCCTCACTCGCGCCTGATCGCTCAGCGCCCGACCCGCCGGGTGAGAACAGATCAGGACCGGTCAGGACGGACGGATCAGGACGGCAACGGTGGTGGTGCCGACCTGGCGGCGCAGGGCGCTCGTCGAGGTGAACAGCTCAGCGACGCTGGGGTCGAGCTGCACGGCACCGGCGGCGACCAGCTCGGCGGCGAAGCCGTTCGTGACGAAAGCAGCCGGGTCGAAGGATGCGTCGACGATCTCCGATGCCGACAGGCCGAACGCTCCCTCGGCGGCGAGCCGTTCGCCCTCGGGGGTGAGCACGATCCCGAACGCCGCGATCTCGTCGATCATCGTTCGTTCACCCTGCACCAGCGCCTCGATCGACGCCTGGTCGAGCGGCGACGTGAACGCGATCCGCTCGCTGCCCGCCGGCACCTCGAGCGCTGCCCGACCCTCCAGCAGGTACACGGTGAGCGGCTCGTCACCAACCGCCCGACGGGCGTTGCCGAGCTGGCGGACGAGCCCTTCGTCGGTGACGCGCAGATCGACGTCGGCCTGTTGCATCGCGGCCATGACGACGGCCGAATACGGCTCGAGATACCGAAGGTTCGAGGCGTCGAGCACGACCCGATCGCCGGTGCGGAACTCGCGCACCTGGTCGGAGATCGCACGCGCCACCGGGATCGACTCGGGGAACGTGTCGGGGCCGGCCGGCTGCACATGGGCGGGCACGTTCGCCAGCGACACGACGACCGCGATTGCGCCGAACACGCCGCCGACACGCAGCGTGCCGTACTGATCGAGTGCACGCACGCCCGCCACGACGAGGGCGAACACGCAGAACGCGCCGATCGACCACAGCCAGCGCATCTGGTGCGGCGTGAGCCCGAGCGGCCCGATCGGCATGATCGTGAGCGAGCCGAGCGCGAGCACGACTGCGACACCGGCCACCACGGCGACGACCGTCGAGGCCCGGTCGCGACGGCGGCCCGACCACCAGGCGGCAACGCCGAGCAGACCGGCCAGGACCACGAGTCCGAGCAGCGCCACGCCCGTGCTGCGCAGGCCCACCGGGTCGAGCGTCACGCCGTCGGCCGAGTAGGGCGTGTACGGCACCGCGTCGACGAACGAACCCCGGCTCCACCACGGTGGCACCGCGAGCACGCCGCCGGCGATGCGCACGGCGTTCGCAACACCGATGGTCGGTTCGTCGCCGCCCGTGCTGGTCGCGATCCGCGCCAGGTTCCCCTGGCCCTCGCCGAAGAGCTGCTCCATCAGCGGCTGCGCCCACAGCACGAGCAGGACGAGCAACGAGATCATGCCGGTTCGCCGCAGACGCGGCACGTCAGTGGCCCGCGTCGTGACATCGACACGCCAGCGCCGTCGGTACACAGCGGCCGCGCCGGCGAGCGCGGTGATCACCAGCGCCGGCACCAGGTAGGCGTAGCCGAGGTGGGTCTGCAGGCACAAGCTGCACCCGACGAACAGCCACGGCAGCACCGCGAGATCACCGCCGGCGACCGCCCACGTGCACACCAGTGTGAACAGCGCTGGTAGCACCGACACGTGCGGGTTCCACGGGTCGGTCAGCATCGCGCTGCCGAGCGTGAACGCGAGAGCAGCAGCGACGGCGGCCGCAGCCAGCGCAGCGGTCCGGCCGCCCACCCGGCTGGCGACGAGCACCGTCCCGATGATCGCAGCAGCATTGACGAGGCCGACCCCGAGCGCGACACCGGTCGCGCCGCCGAACAGTCGCACGGGGATCGCGAGCAGATCGAACAGCAGCGGCCCTGGATGGTTCAGGTCCTTGCCCGCGCTCAGCGAGGCCGACGACCAGGTGCCGAGCAGCGGGAAGTGGTCGAGGCTGAACACGTCACGGGCGCGCAGCTCGATCAGTGCGTTGTCACCGATGGGGATCCACCGGCGCCCGCTGCGTCGGGCGATGGCCGTCGCCACCGGGACCAGTGCGACCACGAGCACGACCAGGTGCAGGCGATCGGCGATCCGTGCGGCCACGTCCGCCCGATCGCTCCGAGTCGGCTCGGTCGTGCCCGGGCCGTCTCCGCTCACGGTTCGGCCCCGGGCGGCAGCACGAACACGGCCGTCGGCGTCCCGAGCTCCAGCAGCTCGTCGACCTTCGCCTGCACCTCGGTCGAGACCCGCGGGTCGAGTTGTACGCCGAACAGGTTGCTCTCCAACAGCGGCACGAGGTCCACGAGACCAGCGGCCGTCAGCGATGCCGTCACCTCGGCGAGGGTCCGCTCGTACTCGGCCAGTTCGGCAGCGTCGCGCGGGTCGTACTCCAACACCAGTTCGGCACCCGGAACGGCACGCACCTCGTCGATGTAGAACCCGGTCGCGAGCCGCACCTCGGCATCGGCCTGGTCGAACTCGATCACCCGCTGGTGTGTGACGGGCACCCGCCACGTGAACGGTACACCGACGTCGAACCCGCGCCGTTCGAGTTCGTTCACCAGTCCGTAGCCCTGCGACCCGAAGTATCTCGCGTCGTTCCAGGTGACGACATATCTGCCGTCGGCCCCGACCGCAGCGCCGAGCCCCGCGTCGAGCGCGTCGGCGGTCGGGCCGGTGATCTCGCGGAGGGTGTCGCTGAGGTGTTGCTCGGGCACTCGGGCGCCGAAGGCCTCGACCGTGAGCGCACCGTAGGAACCGACCGCGACGACGGCGAGGAGCGCCGCGATCGCCATCCTCGGCCTGAGCGAGCGCTCGGGGCCGAGCCGACGGTGCAGGACGACGGCGAGGGTCCACACCACCGACACCACGAGCAGGGTGCTCGTGGTCCACGCCCAGAGCGTGAGGTAATACCAGACCTTTCCGAAGATGCGGCTCATCGAGATCGCGCCGAGCACCAGCGCCCAGCCGATCACCACGTTCAGCGTGGTGATCGCCCGATGGCGCAGCCGCCAGGCGAGCACCCCCGCACCGATCCACACGGCGAGCACCAGCAGCCCGGGCACCACGCTGCCCTGCAGGTCGAACGCCGCACGCGTGACGTAGCCGTCAGCGCCGAAGGCCCCCGTTCCGATGCGGAACACGTTGAGATGGCGCAGCAGCAGCTGCAGACCCTCGCCCGTCCCGACCGGGTCCTCGGGCGGGTTCCGGAAGTAGTCGGCGATCATCCGCAGGTTGCCGGGATCGTTCGTGAGCTGGTCGTACACCGGCGGCGACCACAGCACGAGGCCCACCACCGCCGAGGTCCCGAGCACCCGATAGGTCTCGTTGCGTTCCACCGGGTGCCGAAGGGCCCGCCACGACAGGGCGGCGACGCAGAGCGCACCCATGCCGAGGCACAGCCCCAGATACGGCATGTGGGTCTGTGCGCACAGTGAACCGACGGCGGTCACCAACACGATCATCCGCTTGTCGTCTTCGAGCACGCCCCACACGGCGAGCAGGACGACCAGCCAGAACAGCAGGGGCAGATACGGGTTCCACGGCTGGGTGACGACGTCGAAGCCGTAACCGCGGACGAGCACGACGATCAACGCGGCAACGGCGATGGTGAGCCGAGGCCCACCGCGCCGATGGGCGAGCCACAATGCCAGGGCGATCGCGAACAGGTTGAGCACGATCATCCCGGCCAGCAGGCTCCACGCCCCCGACCCCGTGAGCCGGTACGTCGGCGCCAAGAGATAGAAGCTGAGCGGGCCCGGGTGGCTGCCCTGCTCGGGAAACACGCCGATACGACCCGGAAGGCCGATCAACGGCGTGTCGCCGCCGCCGACGTCTCGGACTCGGAACTCGGTCATCGCGAGGTCGAGCACCGGGTGGTAGTCGCGGCTCACGAGGCGCACCGCCGCGATCACGAACGGCAGGGCGAGGATCGCCCAGAGCAGCAGGCGCAGCCGATACCCCGGCAGTGCGGTCAACCGGGCCCACCATCGCACGGCAGCGCCCTGCGGTCGCGGCGTCGCACGCGCCACGATCGAACCGGCGACACCCGCCGACCGGGTCATCGCGCGGGCTTGGGACGGCGACGGTGCACGATGTCGGACACGCCCCAGCGGGTGACGAGCAGCATCGACTCGACGATGATGCGAGACGACATCTTCGACGTGCCGAACTCGCGGTCGCGGAACACGATCGGCACTTCGCGCACCGGATGGCCCTTCACCACGAGACGCCGCACGAGTTCCGTGAGGAACGCGTACCCCTCGGCGGTCGTGCTGCTCGGGTCGATGTCGCGCAGGGCCGTCGCTCGATAGGCCCGGAACCCGGACGTCGCGTCCCGAACGCCGAGGCCGAGCACCACGCCCGTGTACCGATTGCCCCAGCGCGACAGGAGCCGCCGATGGATCGGCCAGTCGGCGGTGGCGCCACCCGGCACGTACCGTGAACCGATGACCGCGTCGGCGCCGCCCTCGATCGCCGCGAGCAGGCTCGGGATCACCGTCGGGTCGTGGGAGAAGTCGACATCCATCGAGACGATCACGTCGTAGCCCTCGTCGAGTGCCACGGTGAACCCGTTGCGGTAGGCGCTGCCGAGACCCTGCTTCCCGGGTCGGTGCAACACCTTCACCTGGCCGAGCTCGGCGGCGGCCTGCTCCGCGAGCGCACCGGTGCCGTCGGGGCTGTTGTCGTCGACCACCAGCACGTCCGCCGCAGGTACGGCACCCCGCACCGCAGCCAGGAACGGCTGGATGTTCTCCTTCTCGTTGTAGGTGGGCACCACCACGACGCAACGCACGAAGGAGGATCGTAGCGACCCTGGCCGGGGGGAGCCGGGGACGCTGCCCGTCTGAACGCTACGCTCGGTCCTGGTCATGCGATCGGTCCCGTCTGCTCCCCTCGTCGGCCCGTTCGCCGATCGCCTCCTTGCGCTCGACTTCCCGGCGCTCGAGCCGGCGCGCCGCGAACAGGCCATCGCTTTCGCCATTCGCCGCGTCGACGGTCTGCCGAGCGTCATGAACGTCGGGGTCGTCCTGATCGCGATGTTGTTCCGCATCGTGCTGGCCCTGCCCGGCAACGACGCCATGCTGCGTTTCTTCGCCCGCACCCCGCTCCCCCTGCTCGGCGAGTACGTGCGCCTCGTCCGTTCCCTCGGCTACGCCTACATCTTCGAGACGTGGCCCGACACCCGACCCGACGGTTCCAGCCCGGTTGGCGCCTCCGCCATCACGACGTCGGCAAGCGCATCGCCCGACCCGGGGACCGTGGAATGAGCGGCATCGAACCGCACCAGAGCCATGTCCGCGCGCAGGTGTTGGTGGTCGGATCCGGCGCCGGCGGTGCCACCACGGCCGCGCTGCTGGCGGAGGCCGGCTTCGAGGTGCTGATCGTCGAGGAAGGGCCGTGGGTCGACCAGGACTCGGTCACCCCGTTCTCGCTCGACCAGATGGACCGCCAATACCGGTCCGGCGGCGTCACCGTGGCGCTCGGGTTTCCCTCGATCGCGTACACCGAGGGTCGGTGCGCCGGCGGCGGCACCGAGGTGAACAGCGGCCTCTACTTCCGGCCACCCCTCGACGTCGTCGATCGTTGGCGCCGAGACTTCCGCATCCAGGGCCTCGACGTCGACGACCTCGAGTCGATCGCCGACGAGGTGGAGCAGGCGATCAACGTCACCACCGTGCCGGGCAACCCCACGCCGGCCAGTGAGATCCTCCGTCGAGGCGCCGCCGCGCTCAACTGGCGCCACAGCGAGATCCCACGGTGGATGAAGTATCCCGCAGGCGGCGACGCCGTGACCGGCAAGCGCCAGAGCATGACCCGCACCTACCTGCCGCGAGCCTTCGCTGCCGGCGCCCGGATGCTCGTCGAGACCCGCGTCGATCGCCTGGTCGACAACGGGCTCAACGTCACGGCCCACGTCACCTATGGCGACGGCACCGGTCGAACGCCTGGCGGCGCGATCACCGCCTCCCACGTGTTCGTCTGCGGCGGTGCGATCCAGACCCCGGCGCTGCTGCAGCGCTCCGGGATCCGTTCGCACATCGGCCGCACGCTCGCCGTGCACCCCACGGTGAAGCTCACCGCGAAGTTTGCCGACGAGGTGAACGTGCCCGACGACGTGCCGGTGCACCAGGTGAAGGAGTTCGCGCCCGACCTCAGCTTCGGCGGATCGGCCAGCCACTCCGGCCTCGTCGCCCTGGCGCTCACCGACGAGTGGCGCACGTTCTCGACCGCCATCGAGGACTGGCGGCGGATGAGCATCTACTACGCGGCCATCACCAGCGAGGGCCGCGGCTGGGTGCAGCACCTGCCCGGCTTCCGCGACCCGCTCGTCACCTACCGGCTCAGCCACCGCGACCGCGAGGTGCTGCGCAGCGGCCTCGGCCGGCTCGCGCTGCTCACCCTCGAGGCCGGCGCGACCGAGGTGTACCCGTCGTTCCGCGGCGCACCCGTCGTGCGCGGACGTGGCGACCTCGCCACGATGCAGCAGCGTTTCGCCGCCAGCAAGGCGAGCGTGATGACGGTGCACCTGTGCTCCACCGTGCCGATGGGCGAGCACCGCGACCGGTGCGGCGCCGATTCGTTCGGCAAGGTGCACGGCGCCGAGCGGGTGTGGGTGAACGACGCATCGCTGCTCCCCACCGCGCCGGGCGTCAACCCGCAGGCGACCGTGATGGCCTTCGCCATCCGCAACGCCCGCCGGTTCATCGAGCAGCAGCAGCCACACCGGCCGCACCGGTCACCCGGCGCGACCCAGAACGGAGCACAGGTATGACCGATCGTTGGGCACCCCCGACCGTCACGGTGGTCACCGGAGCGGCGGGATGGCTCGGACGCGCCCTCGTGCACCGACTCCTGGCCGACGGACGCGACCACCTCCGGGTGCTCGTGCACACGAACGACGAGCGGGCACAGATCCCCCAGGGTGACGCGATCTCGGTCGAGGTGGGCGACATCGGCGACCGATCCGTCGTAGACCGCCTGTTCGCCGGTCTCGGCTCCGACGAGATCGTCGACGTCGTCCACACTGCGGGCGTCATCCACCCGAAGAAGGTCGCCGACTTCTTCCACGTCAACACCACGGGCACGCGCAACGTGGTCGCCGCGTCGGCCGCGGCGGGCGTGCGCCGGATGGTGCACGTGTCGTCGAACAGCCCGTTCGGCACCAACCCGCACCCCACCGACCTGTTCCGGCAGGACGAGCCGTACCACCCGTACTACGGCTACGGCCGATCGAAGATGGAGGGCGAGCAGGCCGTGTTCGCCGCGGTCACGGCAGGCGACCTCGACGCCACCGTGGTGCGGCCACCGTGGTTCTACGGGCCGTTCCAGCCGCCCCGGCAGACCACGTTCTTCCGCATGGTGCGCCAGGGCAAGGTCCCGATCATCGGCGGAGGACAGCAGCGCCGGTCGATGGTGTACGTCGACAACCTCGTCGACGGCATCCTCGCGGCCGAACTCACGGCCGCGGCCGTCGGCAAGGGCTACTGGATCGCCGACGAACGCCCGTATCTCGTCACCGAGATCGTCGACGTCGTCCACACTGCGGGCGTCATCCACCCGAAGAAGGTCGCCGACTTCTTCCACGTCAACACCACG